>DAWB01000187.1:0-176 GCA_002505805.1 Methanosaeta sp. UBA80
CAAGCAGAACATCGCTGGCCCATAACCCATCCTGTTGCTCCTGATGGCCACTCCGCTCCTCCAGCCTTCTCTGGATCATTTCTTCCACATCCGCTGAACGAGCATGGAAAGGATAATAGATGAGCATGTCTAAGAGACTGCAATAGGAGAATTCGTATGACTCTGAAAGTAGAAAT
>DAWB01000187.1:307-13389 GCA_002505805.1 Methanosaeta sp. UBA80
TGCCTATATTAAGCCTTGAGCAACCACAGAGCTGCTCTAAGACCAGTTGCGAGCTCAGGTCGAGATGAATGTGGAGAGTGTTATATTTCTCGACCATCGCCCCTCGTTTGTGCATTTTAAGAAAATCCTCTACTATTGGGGAAGCTGTAGGCTGGCTGTGCGTGGGACGAATGTGATATGGGAAATTCATAAAATGAAAAGGAGGGTGGGGAAAGCCGAAAGGTAAAAGGAGGGAGGAAAACACTATCGACTTTCGCCGACATCTATATAGACAATTGCCGAGATATATAGTTTTTGGTTTAGGCGATAGAGTGCTCCTATTGGGATTATCCAACTCACCTATTTACATCACGAGGACGCATGAGAGGTCGAGCGGAAACATTGGTTACACAAGATCGTTTCTACTATCGATAGCGTTGTCAGGTTGAAAAAGCATACTTCGGCTGAACCTTATCTTCGGCTCAGAGACTGGCTTCAATCCTGCTAACCTAGCAGCATCCACTGTCTTCTTGAATGACGATTCTGAGACGTGCATTAGAGGCTCAGCTATCAGCAGTTTGCCGCTTGGCTTGAGCAGGCTGGCTACCTCCATTAGAAAGGCATCTACATCCGGCACTTCATGAATCATGTAGAATGCAAGGGCAAAATCTACCCTGTCTGATATCCCAATTCTGTCCGGCTCGCTCTGATGGGTGATTATGCGGCAAGTCAGACCTTCCTTGACCGCCTTCTGCCTAACCATCTGGAGCATTTCCTCCTGAACATCCACTGCTATGACTCTGCCAGCTTCTACAACCATCCTCGCCATGGCAATGGTAAAAGTGCCTGATCCGCACCCCAGGTCAAGGACTGTCTGTCCAGGCTCTATGTACTCACCAAGGATCTTGTCTGGACTATGAATAAGCCTGCGAATGGGATTATCCAATGCTTGTGCCAGCCACCAGGGACAGACATGAATTGAAAGGGACATGCTCTACAATATAGCATCAACTTTGAAGGCTAATTAAGATGATCCTTCTGATGGGCCTCAAATGACCGCTTCTCACTATAGCGATAATTTAAATCCGATTGGATGGCATATATGATTTGGTGAAGTTAATGGACACAATTGATCTTGATATCTTGAAGGCTATTGAGACAGTCTCTCCGAAGCGAGCCATCAGTCCGGTCAAAGTCAATGAAGTCTTGAAGCTGGACGAAGTCGAACTGGGAGACCGTTTGATGAAGCTCAGGAAATCAGGGCATGTGGATATTCTCATCAGTGATTATCCGTCAAGTTTGACTCTCCCCAATGCCATCTCCAAGGTATTCGTAACCGAATTAGGACGCAAGACCCTGAAAGAGAAAGGCTAGAACTATAGTAATACCCCGCAGCTTGCATCGGGGTGCGTCGCCATCGTTTGACTTAATTTAATATGTCGCTGCTTGTAGCGGTGCAGGCTGCGTGATTATACCGTACTAAGCATTCTTCTTATCCTTCTCTCGCTTGCAGACTCTTTCTGTCCTTTTCCGAGAGCATGCATCCGCAGGACTCCTCCTTTGCCAGTGAGCAATTGCAGGGCTCGATATGGATGCTGACTGTGGTTCCTGGATAGTGCTCCTTTATGGAGCAGGCTATCTTATCGGTGATGCGGTGCGATTCGTCCACAGACATGGAGGCATCAACCCGGATATGAAAATCCACAAAACGATCCGCTCCCGCCTTTCTGGTGCGCAATTTATGAATGCCCCTTATGGTAGGAGCAAAGGCCGCTATATGTCTTCTCAGATGCTCAGTTTCATCTTCCGGCAGGCCTACATCTACCAGGTCCCGGGCAGATTCTAGAGTCAAGTGATAAGCAGCCCTGATGATGAGCAAAGCCACGATTATGGCCGCAGCCGGATCTACCCAATATAGGCTGAGCTCTGGCATGATCAGCTTTCCCATCATGATGATGGCCAGGCCGATCAAGACTCCCAGTGAGGTATAAATGTCAGCATGCAGATGGCAGGCATCGGCCTTGAGAGCTACCGAATTGGTCTCCTCTCCAACTTGATAAAGCCTCCTGGATACAATAATATTTACAGCCACCGATATGAGCATAACCAGAATTCCCAGGCCAGCCTGATTTAGAGGCTGGGGATTTCTCAGCTTTTCTGCTGCTTCATAGAGGATCCAGATGGCAGCGATGAAGATCAATAATGCCTCAAAGGTCCCGGATAGATTTTCCACCTTGCCATGGCCGAAGGGATGGCTTTCATCCGCCGGCCTGCCCGAGACTCTTACCGCAACAAAGGCGATGATGGCAGCGAGCAGATCCACAGATGAATGGGCCGCCTCTGAGATGATGGAAACCGATCCGATCCATAGTCCCACCAAGAGCTTCAAAATTATCAGCAGGGTATTGGATGCTACGGATAAAAGAGCGGCATTGGACTTTCGACGATCATCTTGAGCCATAAGTATCCTTCATGCAATTCCCCGTTTCAGTCTCACAGGCCCGGGCATAAAAGCGCAAATCCATTCATGATCTAATTTGTTGTTGGCTCAAGAGAAGGGGAGGCTTGCTCTTCTGCATTCTATTCAGTGCCTCCAGGCTCTCAATCACCGCTCTCTCGCTCTTCTGCTCCAGAGTGGCGGTCAGGTCGCCTTCTTCTATTCTCTTCAAGACCGGCAAGAGATCGATTCCTCCCTGGCCCAGAGCCAGATGCTCATCGCCCTCTCCGGAATTGTCGTGAAGATGGATGTGCTTCAGGTCAGGATGATCTAAGAACTCATGCAGAGTGCCGCAGGTGTGAGCATGTCCTATATCCAGAACCAGGCCGAGGCCATGAAGATCCAGGTCCGGCTTTTTAAAGAAGAGCCATTCGCTCTTGGGCATGTTCTCCACCGCCAAGGCTATTCCCAGCTCATCCTGGAGGAATGCCAGCTCGGAGAGCGATTGGTACAGGCAGATCAGGGCATCCCCCCAGCAGAAGCTCCAGGGGGTGTAGCCGGGGTGGATAATATAAAGTTCTGCTCCGATGGCGGCGCTGGCGGCAATGGCCCTGCGGTGCAGATTGACCGATGCCTCCCTAAATTCATGGTAGATGCTGGCGATGTTGATGTCAGCTATAGGACCATGGATGCTGTATTTCAGGGAATAACTTGACGCTATATCCAGGTTCTCAGATCGAAAGAGGCTGTGCCTGCCCTCACAGAGGATTTCAGCTCGGTTGGAGAGGAGGGTGATCCGCTCTAAAGCCTGATCCAGAGAATGGTCAAGGTAAGCCCAAGTGGAGATGCCCAGCTTCATGTCCATCAGCTAATTCCAATTATCCCCTGGTATATTAGGGCTACTGTTTTTATTCCGTCTCTGCCTGACGGATGAGATCGGCGGCATCTATCATCGCTTTCTCCTCCCGCAGTCCGGCTAGATGGGCAGGCGACTCCTGAAAGAGCTCCAGGGCATTGAAGAGACTATCCAAAACATCGCCTTTTACTGTGGGAACCAGGAAGATGTGAGTGTGAGCTATCCGCCTGCCCCGGGCGTACATGCAGATGAAGTCCGGTCGCAGGGCGGCCATCATCTTGCGGGCTACAATTCCTGCTCCTTTAAAGAGGCTGGAGTTCTCCTCATCGCTCAGCTCATGCCACCAGGGAACATGCCTTTTAGGTATGACCAGAGAGTGGCCTGTACTGAAGGGATTGATATCGAGGATGCATAAAGTAAGCTCGTCCTCCCAGATCCTATGTGCTCTTATCCTGCCAGCCACTATATCGCAGAACACGCAGGACTCTTGATCGGACTCTTGAATGGATTCTTGATTGGACTCCCGACTGGACTCTTGAGACTCTTGCGCCATATCTATGATTATGCCGGCCTGAATAGAAAATGCTGACGACTTGATAAAGCCCAGGCCAACTTTAATAAAGGGGCATGGCAAGCAGATTACAGAGGTATACCATGTCGTTCCAGATTGAGAAGATTCATGCCCGGGAGATCCTTGATTCAAGAGGAAATCCGACTATTGAGGTAGACGTTTACACTTGCTGCGGTTTCGGAAGGGCGGCAGTTCCCTCCGGCGCATCAACCGGCACCCACGAGGCTTTGGAGCTGCGCGATGGGGGCGATAGATACGGGGGCAAGGGCGTTCTCAAGGCGGTCAAGAATGTCAATGAAGTCATAGCCCCGGAGCTCTTAGGCATGAATGCCTCCGCCCAGAGGGAGATAGATCAGTTCATGATCCAGCTGGATGCAACTGCCAATAAATCCAATCTGGGAGCCAATGCCATTCTGGGGGTATCCATTGCCGTGGCCAAGGCGGCGGCAGCTTCGGCGGAGATGCCGCTCTACAAGTATCTGGGAGGGGTTAACAGCAGCCGGCTGCCAATACCCTCCTTTAATGTGCTCAACGGAGGCCAGCATGCCGGTAATGATCTTTCCATTCAGGAGTTCATGATCCTTCCCACCGGAGCCCGGAGCTTTTCAGAGGGGCTGCGCATGGCTGTGGAGACCTATCATGCCCTGGGCAAGATACTGAAGGGTAAGTACGGCGTGGGGGCCACCAATGTGGGATACGAGGGCGGCTATGCCCCACCCCTGGTAAAGACCCGTGATGCTCTGGATGCCATAATGAGCGCACTTGACATCAGCGGCTATGGTGAGGAGATAAAGATCGGCCTGGACTCGGCTGCCTCCAGCTTCTATATGGAGGGAGGATACTCAGTGGACGGAAACCGTCTCACTCCCGGTGAACTGATTGACTATTATGTGGATCTGGTCAAGACCTATCCCATCGCCTTCCTGGAGGATCCCTTCGAGGAGGAGGCCTATGACGACTTTGCCAAATTGACCGCCAAGCTGCCGGGCACCATAATCATCGGAGACGACCTCTTTGTGACCAACATCAAACGCCTGGAGAAGGGCATAAGGATGAAGGCGGGCAACGCCCTCCTGCTCAAGCTCAATCAGATCGGCAGTGTGTCCGAGGCCTTTGATGCTGCAAGGATGTCCTTCCGGGCCGGCTGGAAGGTCATGGCCTCCCACCGCTCCGCGGAGACGGAAGATTCCGCTCTTGCCGATGTGGCTGTGGCTTTAGGCTGCGAGATGCTCAAGACCGGAGCGCCGGCCAGGTCGGAGAGGACGGCCAAATATAACCAGCTTCTGAGAATCCAGGAGCAGCTGGGGGATGCGGCGGATTACGCCGCTATTTAATTTTAAAGCTCGCCTTTCGCCCCGTGACCCAAATGATTAAATCTACATCTCCCATCCTTTTTTATCATGATAGGAAATAAAATCCTGAGGATCATGGTCCTCCTCGGCATCCTCATCCTTTTGGCCGCACCGGCCAGTTCCCAGATGAATCGAGACACACCCTTCCTGGCCAGCAAGATTCCCCGCGCCTCGGAGAGCAGCATAGGCCAGGGCCAGCAGCCCCCCTCTCCGGTGGTGATCTCGACTCCCTTCAATGCCCAGGCCTCCTCCGACCTCTATCTGGTAGCAGACGCAGCCAATACCACCTGCAATCAGGCATCCTTTATTCTGATCCTGACTCCTTCCCCCAGCGGCTCATCCGGATATCAGCCGGTTAAGGTGAGAGTTATGGAGAACCGCATGAGCTCGCCGACGGCAGTGGCGGAGCTTACCATTCTCCTTCCCGCCAGCGGCGGCTCTCTACATCAGACCATAGGCTTTGCCAGTGCCGCTAGCGCCTCTGGGTCCAATGAGATCACATTGGAGGTTGATCCCGACAGACAGGTGGCAGAGACGGATGAGAGAAACAATACCCTGGCCATCAGCACCGCCTGCCGGAGTTAGGGCAAACGAAAAAAAAGCATCATCAGAAATCTTATGGAGATGAAGGCCGCAGAGCTTAGCTATTTACCATAGACGGCTACATGAGTTGTGGGATCTGCATTAACCTTCCCCTCAATTCCTTCCCTTCTCTTTCTTTATTACCCTGATCTCTTCGATCGCCGTATCCGGATAATTGCCGCTCTCGTCCTTCTCCAGGTACTTGACCATATCCCAGACATTGAGCAGCGCTGCCGAGACCGCAACCAGAGCCTCCATCTCCACCCCCGTCCTTCCCACCGATGTCACATTGACGGAAGCCTCAACCCGTCCCGGCTGGAACTGAAAGCTCACCTCCAGTCCGGTGAGGGGGATGGGATGGCACATGGGAATCAGGCGGGGCGTATCTTTTGCCGCCAGAATGGCTGCCAGACGGGCGGTGGCCAGCACATCCCCCTTCTTCACCTGCCCCAATCGTATGGCCTCGACTGTTGTCTCTTGCAGACGGATGGAGCCGCTGGCGCTGGCCCTGCGGAAGACAGGCGGCTTTTCTGTGATATCCACCATCCCTTCCAGCTTTTCATTTCTATCTGAATTCATGCTGTCTCCCTTTCATTGCTAAGCCATGTCTATGATCCATCAACTCTCATGGCCGGGGGAATCTTCTCGATCACATCAGTGGCCATCATTCCGTAGTCCCTCTCCAGATAAGCCAGATCGCCCGC
The DNA here is from genome assembly GCA_002505805.1 of Methanosaeta sp. UBA80. GTDB lineage: Archaea > Halobacteriota > Methanosarcinia > Methanotrichales > Methanotrichaceae > Methanothrix. Next base: position 6,789 of record DAWB01000187.1, read on the forward strand.
CCTGCCGTTGACAAAGGCTGCCGCCACTGCTCTCCTCAGCGGTGAAGCTCGAGCATAAAAGGCGGCTGTAATCCCCGCCAGGACATCTCCCGTCCCTCCCACGGTCATTCCCGGATTGCCGGTGGCATTGGCCCGCACCACCTCTCCATCGGAGATCAGATCGACATTGCCCTTGAGCAGAACCACCAGATCCTTCTCCCGGGCATATCCCCGGACCGGCTCTATCTTCGCCCTGTAAGGCAAATCGGAAAGCGAGATGCCGCTGATCCTTTTAAACTCCCCGGCATGAGGGGTAACAATTCCCTTTAAAGGAAGCTCCGATTGAAGGGCATCGGCATCTATCACCACCCTGTTGCATAGAGGGATGATCTCGGAGAGTGCCTGCCTGGTCTCCGGCTCCCGGCCCAGGCCCATGCCCATCACCACCACATCGTGCCCGGCTATCTGCTCTTTGAGAAGATCCAGATCCTGGGGCCGGAGGTGATCTCCAGACAGAGGGGCCACGATGAGGTTAGGGGAGAATCCGGATATAGCACGTGCGGCATCTTTGGGCGCGGCTACGGTAACTATATCCGCTCCCGCTCGCAGAGCGGCCAGGGCGGAGAGGGCGGGCGCTCCGGTGTAGGGTCCGCCGCCGATAACCAGTATGCGACCGGAGTCGCCTTTATGGCTCTCGGAAGCCCTCTTTCCCAAGAGCCTAAGGTCTCCCTCTCCCACGAACATCTCTGCCGCAGCAGGAATGCCGATATCGGCAACTATCGCATTCTGGGGCAGGCCCGGCTTGGGTCGATGGAAGGTGACTGTAAAATCAGCCCGAACTGCTTTATTGGTGCCCAATCCGCTGGGAACATCGACGGAGAGCACCGGGCGGCCGGAGCGGTTAATGGCATCTATGACCCACGCCTCCAGGCCGATGACCTCTCCCCGAACTCCGGTCCCGAATATGGCGTCAACAATCAGGTCGCAGTCTTCCAGGGACAGCTCTGAGCCGTCCTTTATCTCTTGCAGGTCATATTTTAGCCGGGAGAGGATCTGCCAGTTCCGCCTGGCCTCCTCGGTGGCGATATCCCTGGCCCGGCCCAGGAGATAAACGGTTACGTCAAAGCCAGCCAGATGACGGGCAGCCACAAAGGCATCGCCGCCGTTGTTTCCCCTCCCCGCCACAACGGCGATCCTCTTTCCCCCTGCCCTGGCTTTGACCTCCCGAGCCAGAGCAGAGCCTGCGTTTTCCATGAGCTGCAAGGGAAGAAGGCCGAAGTAGCGGCAGTTGGCGTCCACGGCAGCCATCTCTTCTGCAGAAATAACTTTCATGCAAGTGGGTATCTGTTGATGGAATAAGCTGTTTGCGGCAAGAAGATGGGGGAAAAGAACCATCCATATTCAACTGAAGTTAAGACAGCCATTATTCCCTGCTTTGTCTCCCCGCTTCTTCCCACCCTCGAAAACTGCAACCCAGCTTATAGCTCTGAGAGAACTTTTTGATAGCACTGATAGGCAGCGGGGCTATAGCAGACGGCGATGACCTCGACTCCATTCTCCTCGCCCTCCTCCTCCAGAAAAGCCTTCATCTCGGATAGGGCAATGCGACAGGCTCTCTCCAGGGGGAAGCCATAGGCTCCGGCGCTGATAGCCGGAAAGGCGATGCTCCTGATGCCGTGCCTGGCGGCCAGCGAAAAGCAGCTTTTATAGCAGCGGGCTAAAAGCTCGTCCTCTCCAAAGCCGCCGCCCCGCCAGATGGGGCCGACGGTGTGAATTATCCATCCGGCTGGAAGGCGGTAGCCCCTGGTGATGCGGGCCTCGCCGGTGGGGCAGCCGCCGATGCACCGGCACTCTTCTAAGAGCTCTGGACCGGCGGCTCTATGGATAGCCCCGTCCACCCCGCCGCCGCCCAAAAGGGTGTTGTTTGCGGCATTGACTATGGCCTGGACGTCCAGCCTGGTGATATCGGCCATGACCAGGGAGAAGCCGTCAAGATTTCTAAGATATGTTTTCATGACCAGCTACCATTTTTATAAGGTTAAACTCGGCCATCTAAGATATCATCCGGAATAATGGAATTTGAGTCGCAGCGCCGGAGAATCTCCTCGGCTATTNNGCTATTTGCTCAAAATTTTCCATCGCTTCGTATACCGCATATTGATGCGCTCCAATGGCTCCATCCGCAGGAAGAAGGTGAAAAATAGGTTTATGAACCTCCTGCGCCATAGGCATAAGGCTGCGATAATGCTTTATCAATCCCAACTGATTTGAGTCTGCAACTGAAACGCCACCTTTGAGATTGAGGATCTCTTCAGCGTAAACCGTTGGTATCTTCTCTGCCCAGCGTTTGTAAGCCCTAACAGGTCGACCTAGTTTCTCTGCATGTTGCATTATCACATAGCCTAATGGCTTCATTTGGCCCATTGGCAATGGGAGATCTTTTGCTGGATTTTTTCCCCGACGTTCTGTCCATTCCTCCCGCCAATCTCGAATAGTTGGGCCTAAGTTCTTTAATCCTTGGAGTGAGAAAAGGTCAGGTATCAATGGGATGACTAGGTAGTCAGCAGACACCATAACGGCGCGATTGATAGCGCCCAAATTAGGGCCTAGATCCAATAAGATGATTTGGATGCCTTTTTGTTCTTCGATTCTCTTGATTATGCGCCAGAAAGCAGAAATGACTCGGAAAGCGCGTTCTTTTTTGTCTAGGCAAGAGGGCCATTGCTGTGAAAGCTCGTCCTCAAAACGAGATAATGCCAGATCCCCCACTAAAAGATGAATCTTCTCATCAATCTCCTCTGCATGGGGGTGATCCAAAACGTCTCCTATTCCTCGCAGCAGAGGCAAAATGCTCCCGTATACAGTCTTGCTATGATCGCCATCCGGCCAAAATTCCTCTAAACGCTCTTCCTCCAAAAATGCAGCCGATAAATTAGCCTGAGGATCTAGATCCGCAGCCAATACCTTTAGCCCCTTGTCCGCGTACATCCAGGATAAGTGATAGACCAGAGATGTCTTTCCTACACCACCTTTATTATTGAAAAAAGCGATGATATGAGCGCTCATGGTCGCCTCCAAACGGTAGCTAGAATATGATTTTGCTCTATAAGAAATTCAGGTGGTGGATTTCCGTTTGCATCTAGCTGCTGCCTAGCTATTTGGATGCCGAGGCCAAAACGCTGGACATATCCCAGAACCCGCATGGCCTCAGCAAGATGAGGATTTCTGTAGTCCGTTATACCAGCCTGCCCGAAGTTTTCAGAAGTAACTTGGCCAAAAGGCCCACCAGGACTATGAATCTCAATTCGATCTGAAAACCAATAGATGCGTACAGGTGAATTGGTTCCTTCATAAATTCTATGGAGAACGGCATTTCGAGCCAATTGTTGAAGAGCTGGCAAGGGATACTCTGGGCTTTGTATTTCCATATGATGAGAGGTCAACGAGGTTGATACAGAATTATTCACTTGTAAAACCTCATCGATCCTCAGCAAGAGCTGCTGCAAGGGANNGGTCAGCTTTTCTCCTTCAAATCTTAGAAATTGAATATACGCCCCAGGGATAAAGCGCAAGACATCAGTCCCGAGAACCAAGATTCCCAGCACAGTAGGCTGTCCATTAGGAGCCAAAAAACGAAGCGCTTTTAGCTTATCATCCATTGAGCGCGTGTTTTGAGCCAGGATTTCTGGGGCTATTGCCAAGCGAAGATATTCCCTCTCAAATATGTCGAGATCAAGATCTCTTATGGTGGCAGAAGGAACCGAATGAAGGTCAAAAGGAAGATCTCTAGAACGCCTTCTCTCTGCTAGTATTTTTTCTTCTTCTGGCGTCGCTATAGCTCGGCGAGGACCAACTCTAATCCAGGTCACGCCATTTAAGCGCACTGGAGGGGCTAATGATGGTTTTACAGCCACGACTGCCATCCTACATCCATCTACCTCTATTTTTTTAACCGATATAGACGGAATGGGCTGAATTTTGCCATCATCCCTCATTTGAGCTAGTCTTAGCAGTAGATCGTCGGTTATGGAGAGGCCAGCACAGGAACCGTCATCATTGGCGCCGACGAAGATCACGCCCTGTCGTCTGTGATCTGGTAGATCATTAGCATAGGCACAGATAGCTTGCCTTACGCGATCCGGATCTGATAAGGACGCTTTTCTTTCGACAAGGTCTGATTCTAGATCCCAGAGCATAAGCCGAAGCTCTTGCATATTCATTAATAATCCCTTAAAGGGGTTTATATTTATAGCATTTAGGCTTTTCCGCTTGCCTAGGAGTACTTCGGAGATGAATGTGAGCAATAATGAAAATGTCATAGTCATACCATCGATTGTAGAACATCATCCGTCCCATCACTCACATTGACTACATGGTTACAGGCCGCAATCTTTTTACCCATTAAGTTGCGCAAAAATGCAGGGCCAAGCATAGGCAGATTTAATATCAAATCTTGGAAATGCCGGATTTTCATGTGGGACGGATGGATAAGAAGAAGGGTGGTCTGGTATCTACAGAAGAAGAAGGTCACCAAATGGCAGGCCAGGAGGAGCGGGCAGTGCTTGCGATGCGGCAAATGTTGCGGGCAGTGTCCTGCCCTGGACACCAAGAGTATGCGCTGCCGAATTTACAGCATCCGGCCTGCCATATGCAAAGCCTTTCCCCTGACGCCGGATGATATAAAGAATCTCAAATGCGGATTTAGATTTAAAAAATAAAATTTATGATAATCTACTGGCTTGATCTGCCACCGTCAACAGATCTGTCATAGCAGGGCTATAAATTCCATCTCTTAAATCAGCCTCTCCAGGTCATCTCTTTTCAGCAGATGCACCTGTACCATATGATGGGGATGGTAGCGCATCTTCGCCTCCCTTATTCCTTCTACGCCCATATCGCTCTCCCGGTTGATGTAGGTATAATCCCGGGCCAGTATCCTGGCTGTCTCGGCGTTGATCGCCCGGTATATCCCCTTGCAGTCGGGGAGCCCCTTCTCAAAATGCACCAGTGCCGTGTCTTGGTTCAGCCCCTCAAAAAGGGATATGGCTCCAATCTTTCCCTCGGCCCGGATGGCAATGCCGGAGAGTCCCAGCTCCTGGCGGAAGTCGAGGGCGCGCCTCATGGCCTCCTTCTCGCTGGAGAGCACCGGATCCGAGTCGCAGTCCTTCCAGTCGCACCAGAGGTCCAAAAAATCCCTGATCTCATCCATATTTTGCTCTCCGATGGCCTCCACCGCCGGCTGGCAGGTCTTCTGGAATTTGTTTAGCTGATGCCGGATGGTCTGGTATCTCCTGCCCGGCAGCTCTGCCAGATCCCGGGCCAGGTAGACATAATCAAAGTACCGTCTATCGGCCTCAAAGGAGAGATCCGGGTACAGCCTGGCTATCCACTCCCTGCTATCCGGGTCCAGGATCATCAGGGGATGCTCTTCATGGCTTTTGGCCGCCAAGGCCAGAACCTCGGCCAAAAGCTCGGAGATATGCGGACCTATGGGAGGGCGGTATCTGGTCCGGCCGTCGATGGTGCTGGAGAGGACCATGCATCCATCACGGAAAGCATAACGGTAATGGGCATAATCATTCCAGCAGAACATATTGGCGAAGGTATTGTCGCTGTGCACTTGAGGGTGGCTGCCATAGTGCTGGGAGAAGAGCTCTCCATCGGATATGGACACAGGCCGGAAGTCGGAGTGGCTCAGCACCATGCTTCCTCCTCGCCATAGATCATGGGCATTTGGTCGTATATCGAAGCATATTTCTGATTTAAGGGATAATCCTCCTGATCCAATTCGATTTTAAGGCCGATCCTGCCAACCTTCCGCACTTTCATTATGCAGGAGATGGGGCAGGAATTATTACGCTTGCAGCCCCTGTCTCTAATCAGGCTCTTGCAGATCAATTTAACCTCATGAACAAAACAGAGGGGGAAGGGGCAATGGCACCATCAGGCGTACATCTCTCCCCGCTCTACCTCCCGGGAGGCCTTCTTGCGCAGCTCTGAGGCCATGCGGGAATAGTACTTCATGGTCTCCGGTGTGACCGAGGGCCCGATCTCATCTAAGGCGGCCATAAAATGCTTCTGTCCGATCTTGTCCGCTGCCATGTCCTCGCGCAAAGCCAGGCGCCCCGCCTTGCGGACAACAGCAGCGATGTCCGCCCCGGTGTAATTATCGGTCTGCTCGATCAGCGCCTCCATGTCGATATCCTCAGCCAGAGGCACCTTTTTCAGGTGAACCTGGAAGATCTTCTGCCGCGACTCCTTATCCGGGACAGGGGCCATGATCAGCTCGTCAAAGCGGCCTGGCCGTAGCAGTGCCGGATCGATTATATCAGGGCGGTTGGTGGCTCCTATCACCACCACTCCGTGCAGCTCCTCGAGGCCATCCATCTCGCTGAGGAGCTGGTTGACCACCCGCTCTGTGACATGAGGCTCTCCCGCCCCGCCGCCCCGCACAGGCACCAGGGCGTCCAGCTCGTCTAAGAAGATAATGGAAGGTGCCACCTGCCTTGCTTTCCTGAAGATCTCCTCCACCCTCTTCTCGCTCTCCCCATACCATTTGGAGAGAAGGGCGGAGCCCTTGACGGTGATGAAGTTGGCCTCGCTCTCATTGGCCACCGCCTTG
>DAWB01000175.1:0-529 GCA_002505805.1 Methanosaeta sp. UBA80
TGCCCCCAATCCCAACGGCCCGCCCACCCTGGGCAGCGCGCGGGGCATCATAGTCAACTCCGAGTATGTCAAGAAGTACGGCGGCAAATTCATCATCCGCTTTGACGACACCGATCCGGTCAAGAAGCGGCCCATGCCTGAGGCCTACGGCTGGTATCTGGAGGACTGCAAATGGCTGGGAGCCGAGCCCGATCTGGTGATCACCGCCAGCCAGAGGGTGGATCAGTACTATCCTATCGCCGAGGAGCTTATCCGCCGGGGCGGGGCCTATGTCTGCGGCTGTGCCCAGGCTGCCTTCAAGGAGCACAAGGATAAGGGGATCGAGTGCCAGCACCGGGGCCAGAGCGTTGAAGAGAACCTCGCCCTCTGGAGGGGGATGCTGGATGGGACAGTTGCCGAGGGGGAGGCGGTGCTGCGGGTCAAGACCGACATGCATCATAAGGATCCGGCCATCAGGGACTGGCCCGCCTTTCGCATCGTCACCGCACCCCATCCGTTGGTGGGGGATAAATACCGGGTCTGGCCGCTG
>DAWB01000175.1:682-11156 GCA_002505805.1 Methanosaeta sp. UBA80
GCCATGCGCTGCCGGGGCATCCGGGCAGAAGCCTTGCGCAAGTTCATGATCGACCTGGGAGTAGGCGAGACGGACATCTCCATCAGCATGGACTCCATATATGCCGAGAACAGGAAGATCATCGATCCCGAGGCCAACCGCCGTTTCTTTGTCTGGGATCCGGTGGCCCTGGAGATAGAGGGAGATGTGCCCGCCCTGGCTCATGCACCTCTGCACCCGGCGATAGATCGGGGCTTCAGGGAGATCCCGGCGGGAAATAGGCTCTTCATCTGCAAAAGCGACCTGGCAGGCCTGAAAGCGGGCGAGACCGTCCGGCTCAAGGACCTCTGCAACATCGAGATCATCAGCACCGAGCCGGCCAGGGCCAGGTTTGCGGGAAAGGATGTGGGCAAGAAAACCAAAATCATCCATTGGGCTCCCGCGGACGGGCCGAAGGTGCGAGTTTTAAGGCCGGATGGGATGGATGAGGGCGTCGGAGAGGCCGGGATTGCCCAGGAGCTGGGGCGCGTGGTGCAGTTCGAAAGATATGGATTTGCGCAGGTCAACTCGGTGGGGGAGACTATAGTGGCGTATTTTGCCCACCGCTGATTTGAGCAGTGATATCTGCGCCAACAATTTTATCTGCCCCAAAGGCATCTGAGAGAGCCGAAATGCCAGCACATGATGATCTTGCAGCTGCCGGAAAGATATCCGCTCTGGCCGGGCTTTTGGCCGGAATTGCGGCCATAGCCGTGGGATCAATATTCCTCATCTTTGCCCTGCCGTCCATTGGCCGTCCGGGCGAGTTTGACTATCTCTTCTCGCAGGCAGCCGGCGGCTTTCTCATAATCCTGCTGGGACTGCTGGGCCTCTTTGCCTCCTCCCTGGCCTGGCCCAGCCCCAGGGCAGAGAGGGCGGTATCCCTTCTGGGCGGCCTGTTCTATGCTGCCGTCTTCCTTCTCTTTGCAGCATACCAGGAATGGAAGGCAGCTGCGCTGGTGATAATCATGGCCGCCGTAGCCTGGCTGGCTTTGCGCCGCCGCCAGAGCGCAGCCAGGATGCTTTTTTTATTTGCCGGACTCTTCGGCTTCGCCCTTACCCAGGCTGCCATAACTCTGCTGCCCTATGGCTGGAAGACCTGGTCGGTATCCGGTGTACTCTTTCTCTTTGCCTTCCTGCTTCTCTCCCTCTCCCCCCACCTATTCCGACTTCCACTTATCTCCGGCAGCAGGAGCAGAAGACGGGGCATTCTGCTGTATTCTCTCCTGGCCCTGGTACTGATTGCTCTATCTATGGCCACCCTGGTTCATCTCCCCGGTCCAGCCGGCCCCGGATCGTCTGAAATCGAGCTATCAAAATATGCCACAGACTCAGGCAATGCAACGGATGTATGGGAGGACTGCGGCTGCCAGGCCGGATCGGAGATGTCTTCGCCTTCTTCATTGCCCCAAAACGAGAGCGATAGAATCTGGCAGGAGGATAGAGATCTCCAGCGGCCAGGGGATGTGGGCAGCTCAGGGGAGGTCTGCAAAGGAGCAGCGATCCTTACTCCGGAAGATGTGCGCACATTCCCGAGGGGAGAGGCGGTTCAGTTCTCCGCCCGCACCTGCCCCAGGGAGCCCTGCCGCTTTCTCTGGCATTCCAGCCGGGACGGCGACCTGGGCACCGGCCAGCACTTGGAGAGAAATAACCTCAGCCCGGGATGGCATAATATCACCCTCAAGATGAGCGACTCGGGCGGCCGGTCGGAGGATGCCTATGTGAATATCGCCATTGCCGAGCCCTGGGTATGCGACAAGGTCGATCCCAGGCCCAGATACTATCCTCCGGACACCCCCTGTCAGGACATCTGGCCCAATGCCACAGAAAAATGCCAGCAGGTGGAGGTCTGCCATCCCCAACTGGACTGGATCGTGGCCGAGGCGGTGGACTGTTGCGACGGCTCGCCCCTGCCGGGCAGGGCCTGCTCCGATGCCTGCAATAGGTCAGGCGGGGACAGGAAAAAGTGCCGGGGCATATATCTGATCAACTCCTTCGGTCCTGATGCCCGCTATATGAAGGGGTATGCCCTCTTCAAAGCCTGCTGCTCCGGCTATCCCGAATGCACCCGTATGTGCGGCTCCTGGGTATCGGGAAATCGCCTCTTCCTGGACGGCTACAATGAGAATGTATCCAATCTCTCCTGCCGGCCAGAGGAGAGGGGCTTAGCCGCCTGGCATTCGGACAGCAATATGAGCCAGAACAGCGCCAGCATGGGGCTGCTTCCCGCCCATGCCAGCATCAATATCCTAGAGACCGGGGTATGCAGCGACTATTCTGCCGCCCTCACCACCATGCTCCGAAAGGCGGGATACAACCAGAGCGAGGCCTTCATGACCGCCAGCTATGCCTTCGATCTGCCTTTGGTGGGCGATCATCCCGGCCATGCCTTCAATCTGGTGCTGCTGCCCGGCGATGACAGGTACCATATTGTGGATGCCACCGGAAATGGCGACGGCATCAATCTGGAGGGGGTTCCGGGATATTTCCGCTTTACCGGCTGCTTTTTGGGAATGCCTTCCCATACCAGAATAATGGACTGGTGGATGGGATACTGCAAGATGATATCAAAGCACTGCTCCAACGATGCGGGCTATTTTAAAACTCCGGATAAGGATAAGATATGGGGCTGCACAGAGAAGATCGATTTAATTAAATAATTTAAGAAATTAAAGTGATTAATATTAAAAATTTAACACTAAAATAATAATATTAAATAAATCTCTCAAATCTCTCCTTTCCCACCTTGCATATGGGGCAAACCTCAGGAGGAGCATCCCGGGCACAGAGGTAGCCGCAGACGGTACATCTCCAAACCGGCAGAGAGAGCCTGAAGGCTTCCCTGGAGATATCTTTTTCCAGAGAGAGGCTTTCCTCTTTCTTCTTCATCTCCAGGCTTTTCCTCTCTTCCGGCGGCAGCCTTCTCTCCGGTATAGAGGAAAGCTCTTGCTTTCCGGCCAGGACGGCCTTGGAGACATAAAGGGCGCAGTAGCAGGCCCCAAAGTCGGTCAGGTCCGCGTCTCTGTAGTCGCAGGGACAGATGATATCCAGGTCCTCGGCTTTCTCGCCGCTGGCCAGGCGGCAGGGACAGGCCCGATAGCCGTAGCGCCTCTCGTTGACCAGCAAACCCTTGACCAGTCCCTTGACAAAATCGGCATCTGAATTGAGATTGTAGCCTGCCTGTTTGGCCTCGGTGCCCAACTGGGCGTAGAGCTTCTCCACCGCCTCCCCGGAGGGCTCGATATTATCCTCTTTCATAAGCCCAGAGCCTCCCGGATCTCCTTCTCCTTCAAGCCCACGATGCATCTCTCGCCGACGACCAGAGTGGGAAAAGACAGGTTGGGATTGTATTTCTTGACCTCGGCTATGGCCTCTGCCCTTTCCTCTCCCTTCAATTGGTCCACATAGATGAAATCGAAGGCCACTCCCTGGGAAGAGAGGTATTCCTTGGTCTTCTTGCACCAGATGCAGGTGCTCAAGGCAAAGAGCCTGACCCGGCCACAGTCCTTTCCGGCCATGTGCTCGAAATTCATTAACTCACCCGATGGCAGGGTATGCTCTGAAGCATTAAATAGCTGCTTATGGCTCTTTTATCCTCAATTCCAGATGACAATGGGAAAAGGCTCCATGTGGAGTGATTTTCTAATCTGCCTATAGGGCTGGCTTCAGGTCCTGCCTTCCCAGAGCCTGTGAGGCAAAAAGCCTTTATAATTGCGAAAAGCTTAGAGTACCTGGTTCATGGGGGCAAATGCAGTTGATCTCATTTATGGCAGATCCGCCTAGCAGAGCGCATAATCTGTGCAGTTCACTGTATAGCAAATTCAGAAAAGAAGGATGCAGAACCATTCTAATTATATTATTATCCTTTGGGCTATCGTGCTTATTCTTCTCCCCCATATGCGCCGCCCAGGGAGGCTACGAGATCAGGAATGCCATAGTCGCTCCTGAGTACGGCTACGAGGACTTCACCTATTCCGCTGAGGTTTGGAGCAGCGAGGAAGCCGCCGGCGAGGTAGGTACGGTTGCCGTCACCCAATTCAGCCTTAAGTTGAACATCTATAATGATGGCGCCATAATTCATACGGATTCAATTGATCAAAGAGGGATGGGTAAGACATCTTTTTCCTTCGGCCCATACAGTTTTAAGAACAGATTTGCCATTCCCGAGACCGAAAACGCCTCATTCGAATTCGTCTTCTATGCCGGCGGCCAGGCTGTAGCCAAAACCAAGAGAATCCCCGGCCCCATAGTGAGGCCGCCCAGCAGCACCGGCATCCAGTTCGACCGCACCCCCTATTTCTTCCAGGGTCTATCCGTTTCAGCCGGCTTTAGAGATCAGGATGCCCTCGATCCCAAGCCCACCTGCCATCTGGTTGTAACCGGACCTCTGGGAAAAGCTGAATCCCGAACCTGGAATTCAGAGGATGTCAATTGCCGCGCCTCAGGAAAAAGCGCTTATGCCGCCACCATCAAAGAGGATCTCTCTTCCTACCGAGAGGGCGGAAACTTCAGCTTCATGCTGGTTTATAATAACCTGAAGACACAGCCCCTGAATTTGGGACCATACAATATCACCCTCCGGACTTACCAGCCCAGCGCCGAGAGCCCCAAGATAGACAGGAGCCTTGATTATACCAACTTCACCATCCAGGCCATAGTCCGGGATGCCTCTGCCGGCATGGAGGAGAGCCTTCCCCAGGGCAGGCTGGTAATCAGCCATCCCGGCGAGGAGGATAAGGCTTTCAATCTCACCGATCCGGAGATCAGCGGGGATAAGGTAGTCTTCCGGTTGACGGCGGAGAACGATCCGCCCCTATTCAACCGCAGCGATGTGGATCTGAGCAAGGCCGGGCCGTTCTCGGCCAGATTGGAGTACACAAACAACAGATGGGACTTCTCCGCTAACAGCTCCGATGCTACATTTAATGTAGTGGAGGAGATCCCCAAGCTCAGCAGCCTGTCCATTCCCGAGAATGTTTATGTCTCCTCGGGGGAGACAGCCACTCAGGACATGAGCGCCATCGTCACCTTCAGCAAGGGACCGGGTGATCTGGATGTCGCCATCAGCGGACAGAATATGGATTTCCACTCCCGGGAAGAGGGAATAGTCCTGGGGGGAAACAAGTACCAATATAAATGGCAGGTCCAGTTCGACGACAGCCACGTCAACAACAACTACACCCTCTCTCTGGCCTTCCTCCATGATCAGTTGGATGGTGGGAGGTACGACTTCGATGATCAAAGCATAATGGTCTCTCCCGTCAGCGTTCGGTTTTTGGATGCAAAGGTAGATGCAGCTGCAGGAGCCTGGAATGACAGCTACAGCTATTCAGCGGATATTGATTCAACTGTGCCGGTAAGGGTCCAGCTTCAGGTCTATGATCCCTGCAGCAGCGACTGGATGGGAAAGCAGATGCGAGAGGCGGCAGCGGGCAGCGCCATAAAGCTCAACTGGACGCTGCAGCCCTTTGCTTACGAGTGCCCGGAGATGTCAGGCCAGGCAGCAAAATATCGCTTTATAGCCAGCTTTGCCGGGGAGGAGATCGCCACATCCAGGGCCTATAGCGGCCCCCGCTTCCTGGGGGCAAAGCCGACTCTGGTCTCCCTGTCTCCGGTGGGCGACCCAATTCTGGTCTACGCCTCGGAGGAGGGAGGGGCCAGTAGCATCTCCGCTACCGTGGAAGATAAAGCAGGACAGGGCCGGGCCGTTCTTCGTCTCATGGGGCCTGACGACAAGGCCAGGATGGAGGAGAGCAGTCCGGGAATTGCCCTGGGCGGCGACAGATACAGATACGACTGGAGCCTGCCCTTTGACCGAGAGGATGCGGAAAAAAGCTACAATCTTAGCCTGGTCTATGTCCACGATACCCTCACCGGTGAGTATCCCCTCGCGGAAAGGACGGTCACCGTCTTGCCCGTGGCTATCGATTTTGGTGCAGGAAAGGTCTCTCCGACGAGGAGCAGATGGAATGAGACCTTCCTCTATTCCGTGCCTGTGAGTTCCAGCGTGGATGCGGCAGTCAATCTGGAGGTCTATAATCCCTGCAGCCATGCCTGGGCCCGGAGAGGATCGGCGAGAGTCACTGCTGGCGAGAACCTGATCAATATCTCTGCACAGCCGTTTAGAAGAGAGTGTACTGATGCAGAGGGTGAGGAGGCCAGCTACAGATTTACGGCCGCATTTGCCGACAAGACCTTTGAGTCTGAGGTTTATTCCGGGCCTATGATCAGTGGAGGCCAGCCCCGGCTGATGTCCGTCGACTTCGAACCAGTGCTGTTGGTATCTAATGACGCACCGCAATATCAGTCGGTCAAGGCCGCAGTTGACTTCCCCCAGGGGCAGGATGAGATGCAGATCCTCATCACCGGTCCGGATGGAACAACTGAAACTGAGGAGATGAAGGGAGTCTACCTGGGTGGGACTCGATATATGTACATCTGGACCGGAGAATTCGGGGCAGAGGACATCGGAAACTACAGCTTCAGCCTTAGTAACGCTCATCCCGAGACGGCGGGCGGGGAGATAGCATTCACTGCAGACATGCAGGTGGTCCTTGAGGAATACTCCCAGCTCAAGCCGAGGGCCATAGGAGATGTCAGCTACCTGCCGGTCCTTTTCGTGACTGAGGAGAAGGGAGCAGCACAGGAATTCAGCGCCGAGGTCTTCTCGCCGGGAGGCCGGGGCTCCATGACCCTGCAATTGAAGGGGGTGGACAGGGATAAGAAGGCAGATATGACGGTCTCCGAGCTTGGAGCAGGTCGATATAGATATGATTATGCCGAGCCCTTTGACGCCAAGAATGCCGGTAACAGCTATATGTTCTCTTTAGACTATCAACTGGACGGCCAGAGCTACTCCCTGTTCAATGACCACATCATGCAGGTGGCATTGGTGGGAACCGAGCCGGAGCCCATATGGGAGCCCAAGCTCATACTGGAGTACGACCCGACTTTATATGTCCCTGAGGGGGGCAAGGCGGACCAGCTCATCCGGGCCACCATAAACTACTCTGAGGCAGGAGGTATTCTCAAGCTGGGGCTCGCCGGTCCGGAACAGGACTTCAGGCAGGACCTGGTGGACAGGATGATAGGCTTTGACAGCTACCTCTACCAGGCAGCAGTGCCCTTCGAAGGAAAGCACATTGGAAACAACTACACCATATCTTTAGCATTCAACCATTCCAGTCTGGGCAGCGACTTCAGGTTCGCCGATCGCTATATGAGGGTGCTCAAGAAGGCACCCCTGAGCCAGTCCGGTCAGCCGGGAGCCACCGGAATCTTCGATGAAAGCAAGGTGACAGTAATCGGCAATATAACCCCTGCAATAGGGACAATCCAGGCCTGGGATGAGAAGGACCCGCTTCATGCATTGACCTATACCCTGGAGCTACAGAACTGGAGTTCCATTCAGGTGCCCTGGGTCGAGCTATCCGTAAGGGCATCCGGACCCAACCAACCCTGGAAGATCGTGGGAGAAAAGAAGCGGTTCAATCCCTCCACCGGAAGCGTGAGCTGGACGCTAAAGCCCTTCTGGGAGACGCCTTTCCTGGGCAGGGGCGAGTACAGGTTTATCATCGATGGGGCCGAGACCAGAGCATTTCCTGGCCCGGAGATCATAGCCGTACTATCCGAGGCAGCAGACAGCCTAAATGGCAGGGTGCATAACTTCCAGGTGACTGCAAACTCCTCCCAGAATCTTACCATATGCCTGGTGGGTGGAGACAGCCGCCTTCCCGAAAACATCAAGAGCTGGAAGACCATAAGCCAATGCCAGGATTACAAAAATGGAAGCGGAGAGCAGCCATTCAAATGGCAAATCCCAGAGACCCAGGCTCCGCCATACTACGATTTCGATATCAATATCAAGGAGCCTCGGTCATGAATAAGAAATTGATATGCCTTTTAGTCATATTCTGTATGCTGCTGTCGGTGCAAAATGTGGTGGGCCCGGAAACGACATCAGCCGGATCGTCGGGAGGTAGTGGCGGCGGTGGTGGTGGAGGCAGCAAACAGGTGGATATAGACAGGCTGCTCAAGGCGGTTGAGGACGGAAAAAAGAACAAGCCGGAGAAGTTCGAAGAGCTGAAGACTCTGCTCTGGAAGGACCCCATCACCAGCGAGAATTACACCCTCCCCACAGTCTTGTTGTACTATGGCGGCAACAATACCACCGTCCGACGCACTGAACCTGTGGAGGTCATGACGGTCATCAGAAACAACAATCTTCCGGAGATGCGCCGCATGCTCGACCTCTACCTTGAGGCCAAAGAACCGGGATCAAGCGAGTATCGTCGGCTCAACCTCTTTCCCAATAAGATCCAGGCCAATGAGTACAATGCCAAGACCAACATAACTCAGAGGATCTGGAATGATCTACCGTCATTTGCTTACCTCAAGCAGATCGGCGAGGTGAGGTTGAGGGTCAATGCCAGCGATGGCGTCAACAAGTGGAGCACATCGTCCTACAAAGATCTAGAGCCGCCCTTTTATAGCGAGCTGGTCTTCAATGTGACCAACAGCCTGCCCAGGATGAGCCAGTTCAATGTCACGCCGGGGGGCCTGGTGAGATACAATGACCCCATCGAGTACAAGGCCAATATCGAAGATGAAGACGGTGATATGCTCAATGTGACGCTTCATATCCTGGATGAGAATGGGAATGAAGTTAGAAATGAAACAATCAGCACCATGCCCGGTCCAGTTAGCTTCAAGGCTAATGCATATGGATTCTTCAAGGAAGATGATGCCGGCAAGAACTTCACCTACTACTACAGCTATGACGACAGTATCAACTCCACCGCCAGAGATCCAGAGGAGCCTTTAGCCGGGCCTAACCTGCGCAAGGGAGCCAAGCTGGCTGTGGACAGGCTTGGCTTTGTCTCTGCCTCCGAGAACTACTACTGGTGGGATAGGTACGGATTCAGCGTGAGAGCCAAGAACCTCAATCCGGAAGAATACGATGTATCCTTCACTCTATATTCTAGGACCGAGGATGGCGAATGGACCACTGTGGAGAGCAAGACGGAAAAGATCGGAATAAATCCTGTGGTGGTCTACTTCAACCAGACCACGCCGTTCCTGGTTAACGACGCCGGCAAGACCTTTTATTACCGGATCAGGTACTCTGAGAATGATCAGAGCGGCAGAGATTCCCTGGAGAGGCAGGGTGAGGTGCTCAATTCCAAGATCGTGCCCTATCGCATCTATGACGGGATTATGGTATTCAATCTCTTCCTCATGCTGGCAGTACTGGCATTGCTGGGCTTTTTCATGGAGAGAAATCTCCAGAAAGGAGTTGAGGCTCATGAGAGTGCATCGGGCAGAGGAGCCGGAAATGGAGCATCTGTATCAAGAATATCAGAGATTAATTCTGCCAAGTCAGTCATCAAGATGCTGAGGAGGAGGTAAGTATGGACCTTTATGCCGCATTCAATGAGGCTAATCTGTTTGCAGCGGGCACTGTTCTGCTGGTGATCCTCCTGGCCATAGCTGCGCTTTTGCATATAAAGAATATATATTCCGTTCATAGACTCATGACTCTGCTGCAGAAGAAGACCGTTGACAGGTCTCATCTTTATGCCGAGATGACCGTCTCCCAGGGCTCAAACTTCACCGCCCTCGCCTTTGCTTCATGGATAATGCTCTTTGTGGCCATTGCTTATCTCTATCTGCTGGTTCCCACCTACCTGCCCTACAGCTATATGCAAATAGCCTCTCTGGCTTCCAATCAGCTGGGCTTTGCCATCATGGGCATAGCCATGGGTCTGCTGGCGGCGGCTATCATCCTATTCCTGGACAAGCTTCCCGAAGACCGCCGGGAGCTGCGGCTGACGGAGATCTACAGTTTTTATAACATATCCAAAACAGCCAAGAAGCTTATCGCTCTTACGCTGATCGCTCTGGCGGCATCCATAGTATTATCGGCATATCTGGGAACCATCTATCCCGAGGAGGCCAATGCAGCGAAGCTGGGAAGCCTCTTGCTGCTGCTCTTGTCCGCTGGCATCCTGGTATTGCCCATTTACAAAGAGACCCTGGAGGCAATGAGATGAAGCTGTGTATTGTGGGAATAGGTGGCGCGGGAGGCAAGATCACTCAAGAGTTTCTGGGAAATGTGGACCTAGACTCGCCCCTTCTCTCCCGCATAACCCGGGCAAAATACGTATCTGGCGGCAAGATCCAGGGAATATGGCTGGAAGCGGATAAAAACGATGCCATGAACGTCCAGCACTTCTTCGGAGATATGACTGAAGGCTGCTATCCCTGTTTTTTTATACCACACGATGCCCTGGCTGATGGTTGCGATGTTCACCGATTGGTGCGGGAGAGGTATGGTTATGATGTAAAGAAGCAGGGCTTTGTAAGGGATGCCCAGTACTTAAAAGCCATATTCGAGATCTTTGATACCGATACTCAAATACAGGATGCTGTGGCCCGTACCATGCCTAAGGAGATG
>DAWB01000060.1 GCA_002505805.1 Methanosaeta sp. UBA80
CCTTTGCATATGGTTCGTAGATATGATATAATTCCAGGAGTGGCGGCGATGGGATCGCCTGGTACCATTCGAAGGCTGGCCCGAGAGCAATGGATCGAAGGCCTCTATCTGGATGGATCAGTTTTTGTATCCGGTCCGGTGAGATCGGAGGATGATTTTGCCGGCGAATCTTCAGCCAGGATGGTCAATGCCTCATATCTCTGGAGCCAGGGGATCAACGGTTCGGGAGTTATCGTAGCTGTTCTCGACTCCGGAATAAACCAGAATCACCCCGATCTGATAGGAAAGGTGGTGGGCGAGGTAAATTTTGTAAAAAATGAAGAGACCACTAATGATCTCTTAGGGCATGGGACCATGGTCGCTGGGATCATTGCCGGATCGGGGGAGGCATCAGGTGGCAAATATGTGGGAGTTGCTCCGGGAGCAAGGCTTCTCAATGTAAGAGTGATTGACAGCGAGGGCGACGGCCGGGATTCGGATATCATCGCCGGGATAGAATGGGCTTTAAACAACGGGGCTGATATCATCAGCTTGAGCCTGGGCGGATTGGATCTGGGCGAGACCAATCTGCCGGTGACAATGGCTGCGGATAATGCTATGGATGCAGGGGCGATAGTCTGTGTTGCTGCAGGCAATTCCGGTTAGGAGTACCATCTTGATCGGGCCGTCTCTGGCGCTGGCGGCAGCTCTTCTGGTCATGTTCCTCTCCGGGTGCATCGATGCTCCCGGAGACGGTGTGAAGGTTATAACCGTTGGTGCTTCTGATACTTACGGCCGGGTGGCTGACTTCAGCGGCTCCGGTCCTCTAAGAGATGGACGGATCAAGCCTGATATCCTGGCTCCCGGCAAGAATGTGATATCCTCCGCGCCTATGGGTTATAGTGGACTGGATTATATCAATGCTTTTTACGCCAAGGAGTCCGGGACATCTCTCTCCACTCCAGTGGTTGCGGGTGTGGCCGCCCTTCTCCTGCAAGGCCATCCTGATGCTACTCCGGCCGGGATCAAAGCTGCCCTGGTAGGAGGAGCCCGTAAGCTTAACAATACACTGGGCGAGAGCTATGAGCCCTACCTTCAAGGTGCAGGATTGGTAGATGCCGGCAGCTCTTACTATATCATGGAGCCGGAGATCTGTGCTATAATTCCGGATCGATGGGTGGTTGGACGATGGGCATTCGAGCAGGATTCCAGGTATCCTGGGGTGGATGTGGGGGCGGATCGAGATCAGAAAAAGATCTATGCTATGACTCCTGGGGATGATGAATGGACAGCTAGATTTTTGTTTGTCACCAATTGCCAGAGGAATAACCTAGGATTTCATGCATCGGGGAAGGTTGCGGACTGGATTACAGGGTTGTCCCTTCCTTCTTTTGTATCGGCCAATGAACAGCTCGTCTTTGGAGCGGCCATAGCAGTGCCCAATGAGACCGCTTCTGGCATATACGAAGGTACCATTGAGATCCTGGAGGAGGGACAGGAGATCTTTTCGTTGCCGGTGAGTGTGGAGGTTCCGGAGATGATGGAGGTTCATTTAGGAAGGCAATCGGCCAACGGCACTATTGAGAGGGCTCAGTGGGACTACTATTACCTGGAGGTTCCGGAGGGTACCAGGAATCTGACAGTTCTTTTAAGCTGGTCCGGATCATCGAATTTGGACCTAATGCTGCTGGATCCTTCCGGCAAGTATTATGCTGACGATAAGTCATCGAGGCGAGAACATCTCTCTCTGATCGATCCCATCTCCGGGCGCTATATCATTGCAGTTCATCCCCGCACCATCTCTTCTATCCAGAACTATGCTCTCAAGATCGAGGAGTCAGTGATAGAGATAAAACCCAGCAGCCTGAACTTCGGATCTCTTTTACCTGGGGAGAGCGAGACCAGAACTCTGAAGCTGGCCAACGGTGGACTGCCCCTGGAGGATCTGGCATTTGTTGCCAGGATGGATAATAAGTTCACAAGCGTTTATCATGGGGAGACGGCCAGGGATGAGGCATGGGTGGGATCAGTTTCTGTGGCTGCCAATATCAGCCGGCTGTCTTTGAAGCTGGTCTGGATTGACAAGGAGAGCGATCTGGATTTGGATGCAATTGAGCCATCCGGGGATTTGGGCGGCGAGTCGCACAGCAGCAAGGGAAACTCAGAGCTCCTGGAGATCAATAATCCCTCTCCTGGACAGTGGAAGGTATCTGTGGAGGGGTATAAGGTTCCCCGGGAGAGGATCGAGCCTTTCGATCTTTATGTGACTAGCTATGGACAGGATGCAAAGCCAGAGTTGAAGGTGGAGGGTCCGGCCAAGCTCTCCTCGGGAGCGATAGGCTCGATCTCCGTTACCGCCAGGGCTCCGCCTTTCTCGGAAGGCCAGGAGAGGCGGGGCTACATTGAGCTTGTCTCAAACAATTATTCCATAAGAGTTCCCATTGTCTATACCGTGGTGGGAGCTTCCATCAAAGAGGTAGAAGCTGCTATGTTCAACGACAGCAACGAAGATGGGCTCATTGATATGATGACGGTGGGAGTGAATGTCCAGGCTGGCGTTTCCGGCATATATGAGGTTAGGGGATCGCTCAATGACTGCTCCGGCCGGATGATCAGCGGCGTCTCCAACTCCTCCAGAATCGATGGCAGAGGTTTGATCTGCCTGAATGTGGAAGGAAAGGAGATCTGGCTCAAGGCAGGCTGTGGCCCCCTTCGCCTGGGAGATCTTCTGCTCTACAATGCTCAGGGTGATCTGGTGGGCAGGTTCAATGCAAGCCAGTCCATCGAAAAGCAGCCCCGGGAATTCCAGCCACCTGCAGCCTACTTCAACGGGAGCTTCCAGAATCTCTCCCAGACCAGAAGAGGTGCTGTATCCATGGTTGCGGTGGGAGTGGGGATTAATGCCGTAAAGGCAGGACGCTACCTGATCTCTGCCAGATTGCAGGAAGAGAGCGGGGATGAGGTAGGGGTCTTTGATAGAACTATGGATCTGGAGGTGGGCAATCACAGCTTGATGGTGGAGTTCAATGCCAAGAACTTCGCTCGGCTGGATGACGGCACTAGGCTCTTCCTCCGGGATCTGGTCATCATGCAAGAGGACGAAGTGATGGATGAGCTTGAGGAAGCCTGGTCCAGCGGGGAGATGATCTTCGGGGGGTGAATAGGAAGCATCCAGGACGGAATTGGTAAGAGATATGTATGAAATTATGAGATAAAAATAACTATATTAATAATAACCGCCAGAATGATAATTGAAATGATTTTGCTGATAGAAATGGTCTCANNGGTCTCATGCATTTATTTAAAACTCATAATGATAAATATTAAAACTCATATATCACAAACAGCCGATAGCTATTTATAATTATTACAACTACTATTAGTATCATGAGCAAGGGATTCTCTGAAATTCTGGATATCCTAAGGACAGCTTCACTGCAGATAGCTATCTGGCAATGGGAGATGCGCATGATCGCCAGGTATGGATGGAATTGGGGGTACAAGGATGAATGGGAGCACTTATAAAATTATATTATATAAATTATAAAATAATTATAAATTATTAAAATAATAAATTATGTAAGAATACGCTAAAATTATTGAATCTAAGCTTCTGCCTCGCCCATCAGCCGGTCCACCAGCCACTCCGGTTCGAACTTCACCAGATCGGGATAGGTCTGGCCTACGCCCAAAAAGAGCACCGGCTTGCCGGTGATATAGGCTATGGATATTGCTGAGCCACCCTTGGCATCGGCATCGGTCTTGGTCAGGATGGAGCCACCTATGGGAACAGACTCGTTGAAGAGGCGGGCCCTCTCCACGGCATCGTTGCCGGCTATGGCCTCATCTACGAATATGAGCAGATCAGGTTTGGTCACCCTTACGATCTTTCTCATCTGATCCATGNNCCCGCCGTGTCCGCCAGGACCACATCTTTGTTGTGGGCCCGAGCATACTCTATGGCATCAAAGATCACCGCGGCCGGATCGCCGCCGGTCTTGTGCTTTACCACCTTCAAGCCCAGGTTATTGCCGTGCACCTCCAGCTGCTCTATGGCCCCGGC
>DAWB01000022.1:0-152 GCA_002505805.1 Methanosaeta sp. UBA80
CTTCTCAACGAACCTTAACGGCTTGCCAGTTGCCGCCTCTACCTCGCTTAAAATCGATTTTACGGGCTCTATAAGCTCTAAGGTCATTGCGATATCCCTGATTCGACCATCTTCAATGCAAGGTTATATTCATCGGTGAAATCCATGCCCAG
>DAWB01000022.1:240-2547 GCA_002505805.1 Methanosaeta sp. UBA80
GGATCATTGATCTCGAATCCCTGTCTGCCAAGGAGGGCGATCTCAAAGCTTATGTCCTGGATTCTCTTCTGGGGCATCTCCTCGAACATCTTCAGGGCGCTTATCATGTAGAAAACGACATCCATCCTGGGTCCGCTGGACTTAAGGGTCTTGAACGCGATCTCCCCCAGTCCCTCCCGCGCCAGTTCCTTTATGGTCTCAGGGGCGGCCATTTCCAGAAGGTCTTTGAAGTATTTCTCTGCGTTTTCCAAGTCATTCAGAGATTTATAGGCGAAGGCAAGCCCGTAAACTGTCTGGGGGTCCTGGGGATTGATCTCATGGGATTTCTTTAGATAATAAAATGCGCTCTGGTAGTCTCTCTCTTTACCAGATATTCCCCCCAGATTCTTGAGGGCAAAGGGGTTGTCTGGAGCGATCTTCAGGGCCTCTAAGGTGTATTCCTTTGCATTCTTGAGATCGCCGAGGTTCATATAGGCAAAGCCCAGGGCTACATGGGCATTTGCATTCTCTGGCGAGATTTCAATGCACTTCTTTAATAGCGGTACTGCGCTGTCGGGCCTACCGAGCTCGGTATAGAGCATGCCCAGATTGTAGAGGATATCCTCATTCTCAAGGTCTTGCTTTAGCAACTCCTCGAAGTAAATTCTGGCCTCGTCCAGCCGGTCGACCTGGATGAACTTCAAAGCCTGTTCAAAGGGATCCATCAATGAGGTAGATGATGAGGCATTATTAAAATGATTGTCCCACCGGCGATCTGCCGGTGAAAAGCCGTATGGCGCCCTGCAGATTATAAGACTGCATCCATCCTCGGCCCGCGAGCCTTCAGCTCCCTCACGACGATCTCCCGCAGCCCATTCCTGGCCAGGGCTCGCAGCTCCTCGGGGGCTGGCATAACCAGCACCATCTGGAAGTGCTTCTGGGCCGTCCCACCTACTCCAAATCCCCAGCACCTCGCAAGCGATTCCAGTCCGTACAGTCTGCGGTTCCTTTGGATTGGAGGGAAACCACCACAGATCCATCATCGTAGCATGAATCCCTGCCCCAGAAGGACTCCAGGGAGAAAGGGTGGGCTACGCGGCCCTTGCCCTCAGGCAGACCTGAAGGAAGGCCACAATCCTGAAAAACAATAGCATCAATATGATGTGGCGCAGGGACACCTGGCCAGACCTGCCGGACATATTCCACCTTACCTACTCTCCATAGGCTATTTATCTTAATCGAGCCATATTTCAGGAAAAAGCAATATTCTGAAAGATGGAGTGGGATCTGATTGATACTTCAATTCTGGGGTGCAGCCCAGACTGTGACCGGCTCGATGCATCTGATCGAGGCCGATGGGCACCGGATGCTATTGGACTGCGGCATGGCACAGGGCAGAAGAGAAGAAGCCAAAAAGCTGAATTCCGAATTTCCTTTCCAGCCCGAGAAGATCGACGCCGTCGTTCTCTCTCATGCCCATCTCGACCACAGCGGCAAGCTGCCCATGCTGGTCAAGAAGGGCTTTTCCGGCAGCATCTTCTCCACATCTGCCACCAGAGACCTTTGCAGCGCCATGCTGGCCGACTCCGCATCCCTGCAAGAGATGGATGCCAGGTATGTGAACAGGCAGAATGAAAAACAGGGACTGCCTTTCATCAAGCCGCTTTACACCTTGCATGACGTTGCCAGGACCATGCGGCTCTTCCAGACTGTGGAGTTTCAGCGCCCTCTACAGATCCTGCCGGGGATAAAAATGACCTTCAAAAATGCTGGCCATATCCTGGGCTCGGCATCTGTAACCCTGGAAATTGCCGAGGGCCGGGACAAAAAGAAGGTGACGGCCCTGGCCTTCACCGGCGATCTGGGCCGTAAGGGCGCGGCGGTGGTGCAGGATCCGGATATCATAGACCGCGCCGATGTACTCATCACTGAGTCGACATACGGAGGCAGAGATCACGGCCCCATGGATGAGGCCAGGAAGAATCTGGCCCGGGTGGTTAGGGAGACGGCCAACAATAGGGGACTTTTGATCATTCCCGCCTTTGCCGTGGGAAGGACCCAGGATGTGGTATATCATCTTCATGACTTGATGCAGTCAAAAGAAATTCCCCAGATGCCGGTCTATGTGGACAGCCCCCTGGCTACCAATATCACTGAGATCTTCAGAGCCCATCCGGAATGCTATGATGAGGAGACCGAGCAGCTCTTGATGCAGGAAGGCGGGGATGATCCCTTCGGCTTTAATATGCTCAGGTACACCCGCAGCACCGAGGAGTCGAAAAAACTCAATAATATAAGGCGACCGGCGATCATCATCAGCGCCTCGGG
>DAWB01000022.1:2567-3286 GCA_002505805.1 Methanosaeta sp. UBA80
GGCGGAGAATACCCTGGGCCGAAAGCTACTGCGGGGAGACAAGACGGCACGGATATACGGAGAGGAGCATGAAGTGAGAGCCAGGATGGAGAAGATCGATGGCTACAGCGCTCATGCCGATGAGGGAGAGCTGCTTGATTTCATCAATGCCATACAGAACAGGCCGAAACGCGTCTTCGTGGTGCACGGCGAGCCGGATGCCACCGCAGCCATGGCCGCCGGGCTGGCCAGACTGGGAATAGAGAATATAACCATTCCGGAGCGCGGTGAGAGGTTCGAGGTTTAAGCCCTATGGGAGTCGTTCTTTGCTGTGGTCGCTTGCCTCGGAATCGTAGTCCTCTCTAGAGAGCAATTCAACTGGCCGGGGCAAGCTGCCTGGGCTGCTCTCCGACAGCTCAGTCTCCGTCTATCTCTTCCCCCGCCCATTTTAATCCTGGTCTCTGACCCATAGGAATCTGGCCTGGCATCCTCGGGCCAGGTTTGCTCTTTGCTCCGCCCGGCTCTACCTCTCTACTTTTTGGCCGGCTATTTTATATTCAGGCAGAGCCCCCTGGAGAAAAGAGTTCCCTGAAACAGTGCCCTAAAAAGCCGGCCACAATAGCCGCCTGGGGCCAGGAGGGGGCAGAAAAAGCATTTATACTTGTTTCTGCGTAAGGGTTCTGGTTTGTCCCTTATCATTTGGAGGATTGAAGGATTTGACAACTGTTTACGACGTACCT
>DAWB01000022.1:3336-4394 GCA_002505805.1 Methanosaeta sp. UBA80
GACTGGGGTAAATAGGGAGATGCCTCCCACCAACCCCGACTGGTGGTTTGTGCGGTGCGCATCAGTATTGCGCAGAATATACATCGATGGCCCGGTGGGCGTCTCACGCCTGAGAAGCTTCTACGGCGGAAAGCACCGCAAAGGCGTAGCCACAGGATTCTTCTGCAAGGGCAGCGGCTCCGTGGTCCGCGAGTCTTTGCAGCAGCTGGAGAAGGCCGGCNNAGAAAGGACGCCAGATGACCCCCGAGGGCCAGGCGTACCTGGACGGCGTAGCCCATAAGGTCAGAGGCAATATGAAAGTCGAGGCTGCCCCGGCACAAGAGCCCCCGGCAGAGAGCGCAGCCGAGCCCACGGCCTGAAGATCGAAAAAAGGGCGGCAACAATCAAGTTTAGCGAGGTTGAGTTCAATGGTTGATGATGAGCTTGCAGAACTGAGACGAAAGAGGATGGAGCAGATCCAGAGGCAGCAGATGGACACCCAGATGGCTGCCGCTCAGCAGGATCAGGCCCAGCAGGAGCTGGAGGCCAAGAAGGCAGCTCTGATGAGGACCATCCTCACCCCCGAGGCCAGGGAAAGGCTCAATGCCATTCGCATGACCAGGCCGGAGTTCGTCGCTCAGATCGAGGCCCAGCTCATCATGCTTGCTCAAAGCGGCAGGCTGAGGGGCGCGATCACTGACGAGCAGCTCAAGGCGATCCTCCAGCAGGCCCAGCCCAAGAAGAGAGACATCACCATAACCAGGAGATAAGAGCGGCATCTTAGCCTCAGGCGGGATCGATGAAGGTTGCAGTCTTATTCTCCGGCGGAAAGGACAGCAGCCTGGCGGCTCTTCTCCTCGAGCCATTCTTCGACGAGATCGAGCTGGTTACCTTCGGATTCCAGGGCGAAGAGTCCTGGACCCGTGCATCAGATGCGGCAGAGGAGATAGGTCATCCCCACCAAAGGATGATCTTCCCCGAGGAAGTGGAAGAGAAAGCCCTGAAGATATTGCTATCCAAAGGTTTTCCCAATGATGCTCTCGATTATGTTCATGCCATTGCAGTAGAGACAGTAGCAA
>DAWB01000123.1 GCA_002505805.1 Methanosaeta sp. UBA80
GCCCATGAGATCATGCGCCAGAGCTCCATGATCGCCTTCGAAGAGAAGAGGGAACTCGCAGATGTGCTCCTGGAGAATAGCATGGTCATGCAGCACCTTACCGCTCAGCAGATATCATCCCTGCTCGACCCGCATCAGTACATAGGAACTGCGGTATCTCAGGTGGAGAGGCTCTACCAGAAACTGCATCGCCTCTATCTGGACTGAACGAAGGCAGTATCATTTCTATCATTTATGCCTGCTGTATTTCTGCTCAAGCCGGGATCGATCGAGAGGGATGAGCGAGGGGTCATACTGGACGCTCGATCCTCCTCTACACTGATCGTAAGCCAGGGCTGCACGATAGTAGTAGATACCGGTCAGAAGGGCGACGAAGAGGCCATCCTTCAGTCATTGGAAGAGCTGCAGATAAGGCCGGAGGAGATTGATATTCTGGTTAATACCCATTGCCATTCCGATCACTGCGGCAACAACCACCTTTTCTGCCGGGCCAGAACTCTGGCAGCAGCTGCAGAAGGTGAGATGATCGCATCAGGAGTCCGGGTCCTGGCCACCCCCGGCCACAGCCCGGATAGCATCTCCGTGGTGGTGCGGGCAGAAGAGACTGTTGTCCTGGCCGGCGACGCCCTTCCGACGATGGGAAATTATCTAAAGAAGGTCCCTCCTGCTCTACATACCAACCGCAATCTGGCCCTGGCCAGCATGGTCCGAATAATGGCGATTGCGGATATTGTGGTTCCAGGCCACGATAGACCCTTCTCTCTTCGAAAAGATGCTTATGTTGCTATGCCATTTCAGATCGGATCAAAGGAGCATTAGTGCATTCTGCCGGTTGGTTGGCTGTATTCTGGAAAAAAATCATCTCTTGATGCTCCGCATATGAAGGATAGATATATCTGAAAATAAAGGATTAGGCAAGCTATAAATACTTATAAAATGTATAAGATACTTGAATGCAGCTAAAATTGACATCAAAGGAGAGGTTAGTTCTTNNTTACGGTCTTGCCAGATATCCGGGGCTCAGCGACATAGATCTCGCTTCAAACATTGGCGTTGATCGCTCTACCATATTCAAGAGCAAAAGAAAGTTTAGAGATTGGAAGCTGATAAAACTTTTAAATGTTCCATCCGGAGAAGCTGTCGGTGCCGAAATCCTGACCTCAGTATTCGTTAAGTACAGTCCGACTGCACCTTTCGAGGTAAGGCGTCTGTCTCCTCCCTACCAGAAATGGCTGAGTCACCCCAATTGCGTCTCCCACACTGCTACAGATACTGATTCGGTATCAATCTTCTACTCCCGCAGCCTGACCGACTTCCGGTTGAACTTCGATCCCATCATCGATGAATACCATCATAATGACTTCGTGGAGGATATCCAGTATTTCCATTATCCTTTCCAGGTTTCCAGCTACACTGCAGATGCCGCTCTGGCTGTGGACGGCCTTTTCGACCTGAGCCGATCCGATCTTCCGGTCCAGGTCATGCCGCCTAAAGAGGCCTTGAACGATGAAGGACGCCTCACCGAGAAGGATAAGCTCACCCTCTACGCCTTTGTCAAGTATCCTATGCTCTCCGATCTGGAGCTGCCCCGACGAACAGGCATATCCCGTCCCACCATCTCCGGAAAGAGGACAAAATTCTTCCAAAGCGGCCTGTTATCCCGAGAGGCTTATGTGGACTGGCAGAAGATCTGCTGCGAGTTGATGTCATTTTATCAGGTCAAGATCAGACACGGACACGATCGGGAGGATCTATCCACGGTATATCAAGCCTTCCGCAGGATCGGAGCGCCTCTCTTCAGCTACCTTCAGCCCGGTGAGATCTTCGGGGCCTTTCTCTCCATAGGCTACCCCGATCTGAAGAGCCGCATGGACAAGGAGCTGAGGACCCTCTCGGCGCAGGGATTGATCAAAGAGCGGCCCATGCTGGTGATCATGCCTTTAACTGAGATAAGATCCATCAAGATAGATTACGCCCCCATGGTAGCCAAGATGCTGGATATCGAAAAGGAGATTTAGATATTGAATGGAGAGATTGCCGTGATCTGCTCCCGAGCCGATCCGGCAAGCCTCAATATATTTGAGTGCCTCCTGAAGATGCAGGACTGGAAGACAGGAGAAGGCTACGTCTTCTCCGGTCGATGGAGGCTGGTGATTCATGAAGGCAAGCAGAGCACCCTCTCCCACCTGGATGAGATGCTTACTGCCCGGTCGCTAAAGCCAGAGTTGATTGTCTTTGCCAGCCGCCATGAGGCCAAATCAGCCCTGCCCTGGTTGGGTGGCCACTTTACCGGGGTAATGGAGGAAGAGAAATTCAGTCTCTCTGCTGCCGCTCCTTTTGCGCTGCGCTCTTTTCTTCATAATTTGCGTGATATTTCTCTTCCTGGCTATGCCCTATCCGCCGAGGCCACCCATCATGGACCGGCCGATGTCACAACTCCCTGCTTTTTCGCTGAGATAGGAAGCACTGAGAGAGAGTGGCGAGATCCTCAGGCGGGCAGAGCAGTCGCCAGAGCCATCCTGGCGCTGGAAGAGAAAGAGGGTCCGGTCTTTCTCGGTCTGGGTGGAGGGCACTATGTGGCCAGAGAGACCGATCTCATATTCCAGTCTTCGGTGGCCTTTGGACACCTTTTCTCCAATTACCAGACAGAAAATCTCAATCTGGATGCGCTAAAGCTGGCCTGTCAGAAGTCAGGGGCAGATTATGCCTATCTCGATAGAAAGTCCCTTCGATCTCAGGAGAGAAGGAGATTGGAGGAGCTGCTAGCTCAGATGGATCTTCCGGTGTTGAGAAGCAAGGAGATTCGAGATCAGTTTCCTCTGGCGTAAGTCAAACAGCGCACCCCGCAG
>DAWB01000139.1:0-1767 GCA_002505805.1 Methanosaeta sp. UBA80
CACCTGGGCCTCGGGATCGCCCAGCCGCACATTGATCTCCAGTACCGAAGGCTCCCGCTCTTCGGATATCATCAAGCCGAAGTAGATCACACCGACGTAGCTGTGCCCCGTGGCCTCTCGAAAGCCGCGCACGGTGGGAATGGCGATCTTCTTCATGATTCTCTCTGTCAGCTCTCCATCCAGCCAGGGATGGGGCGAGAAGCCTCCCATGCCTCCGGTATTGGGATTGTTGTCCAGGTTGGGATTGCCGGATAGCTTGTTGAAGAGCCGCACCGCCACCGCCTCCTCCGCCGAGAAGGCCTGCTTGTAGTCCAGGGCCGACTCCAGGGGCAGGACGCTCCTGCCGTCGCTGAGAGCAAAAAACATCAGCTCCCGCCCCTCCAGCTTGTTCTCTATCTCTATTCTCTCTCCCGCCGCCCCGAAGAGCTTGGGGCTCTCCATGATCCTCTCTATGGTTGAGAGGGCCTCCTCTTCTCCGGCGCAGACTACCGAGCCCTTTCCCGCCGCCAGGCCATCCGCCTTGACCACCAGCCCCTGGCCGGGATTATCGGCGCAGAAGGAACGGACATACTCTTTCGCCTCGGAGGGATCATCGAAGTTGCGGCAGGGCGGCACGGGCACACCAAGGCCTTTCAGAAGATCCTTGGTGGTGCACTTGCTGTTCTCCAGGACCGCCGCCTCCTTCTTGGGCCCCAGGATCCTCTGTCCCTCTTCCTGGAAGATATTGACTATGCCATCCGAGAGATAGCCCTCCGGCCCCACGAAGGTCAGGTCGATCTCCTCTGATTTGGCGAATGCCAGCAGCTCGGGAATGCTTTTAGGTGGCCTGCCTTCCACCTGGGCCAGGCGGCATTTGTCCATCATCTCGCTTCCCGCATTGCCGGGAGAGACGAACACCTTCTCCACAGCGCCGCTTCTGGCGAAGGCATGGGCTATGGCGTTTCCCCTGCCCCCCGCATCCACCACAAAGACTCTCTTGCCGGACAATCAAATCCCTATCCGAATCCCTATCAACAGCCTAACCCTAAATAAGCATAATTGCCGCATTTCCAAGCATTGCCTGGCAATGCTTGGCGGGCAATGCTTGGCTGGCCGGCATGGTCATTCCTCCCCATCGGTTAGCTATTTAAAAGCGCAGGTACAGCCAGTTCGCATTGCGATTCGCGCCCCGGCGCACGGGTCAGGATTGTTTGCAGTCCCGCCCAGGAGATGGTATTGTCATGTACTCACAGGAGCAGGTCCTTGAAATGATCAAGGAGAAGAATATAGAGTTCCTCCGGCTGCAATTCACGGATATTTCAGGCATAGTAAAAAATGTGGCCATTCCCACCACCCAGATCGGAAAGGCTCTCAAGAGCGGCATATCCTTTGACGGCTCATCCATAGAGGGCTTTGCCAGGATTCAGGAGTCGGATATGGTCCTGCAACCGGACCTTTCCACCTTCAGCGTCCTTCCCTGGAGCAACAAGGACGGCTCCAATGAGGCTAGGGTGATCTGCGATGTGCACCTTCCCAGCGGCAAGCCCTTCCCGGGAGACCCCCGTCATGTCCTGCGCCGCCAGCTGGAACGGGCCAGGGAGATGGGCTTCAAGATGAATGTAGGCCCCGAGCTGGAGTTCTTCTTATTCGAGAAGCAGAACGGCGGCTCGGCCACGGTCCCCCACGACTTCGGCGGCTACTTCGACCTCGGTCCGGTGGACCTGGCGGAGGGCGTCCGTCGCGATATAATCCGGGCTCTCATCCAGATGGGCTTCACCATCGAGGCCT
>DAWB01000139.1:1842-2581 GCA_002505805.1 Methanosaeta sp. UBA80
CCACCTTCATGCCCAAGCCCATCTACGGCGCCGCCGGCACGGGAATGCATGCCAATATCTCCCTCTTCCGGGGCGCTGAGAACGCATTCTTTGATCCGGAGACCAGATGGGGCATCAGCGACCTGGCCAGGTTCTTCGTGGGAGGACTGATCGAGCATGCTCCAGCAATAACCGCCATAGCCAATCCCCTCATCAACTCCTACAAGCGGCTGGTCTCCGGATTTGAGGCACCGGTGTACATCACCTGGTCCGGGCCCAACCGCTCCTCTCTCATACGCATTCCTGCCGGAAGGGGGCTGTCCACCCGTATAGAGTTCCGCTCCCCCGATCCATCCTGCAATCCCTACCTGGCCTTCTCCGTGATCCTGGCTGCTGGCCTGGACGGAATCCAGAGGGGCATAGATCCGGGAGATCCCGTGGACCTCAATGTCTATCACCTCAGTCCCGGCGAGAGAAAGGCCATGGGCATCGCCACCCTGCCCGCCAACCTCAAGGAAGCTCTGGACTGCCTGGAGGCGGACAAGGTCATACGCGAGGCTCTGGGCGAGCATGTCTTTGAGAATATCATGCGCCTGGGACTCCTGGAATGGGAGGCCTATAACACCTTCGTCCATCCNNTGGGAGGTAGAGAGGTATATCAATCAGTTTTAAGGAGGGAGCAACGCCGGATGCGCTCCTCTCACTATCTCTTTTATCTTTTTTTATCCCATCGCTCCCTTGCTTTCTTTCGCCAATGCCG
>DAWB01000167.1:0-5054 GCA_002505805.1 Methanosaeta sp. UBA80
CCCGCATAGCGGGGATCGCGGGGGGAGAGGGTGCGCAGGCCGTAAGGAGTGAGAAGCTCGCGGGTCACCGTCTCCAGCACCGACTGCCTCATCACATCGGGCAGCAGGCCCTCTATCCCAGCGGCTATGATCTGGTTGGGCCGGATGGAGGCGTCCTCATGGTCCAAAACATCATAAAGGCATCCCGTCTCGCTGTTCCAGAAACGGCGGAAGCTGGCCTTTACCTTCCTGGCCAGGCGGGAAAAATCTGCCCCGCCCGGGCTGCCCCCCCCGCACAGTGTCTTTTGCAGCTTGTTCATATCTTTCAGAGCCAGGTACCAGAGGGCATTGATCTCGCAGCACTTGCCGGCCCGGCCGGTCACCGGCCTGCCCTCCACCCGGGCATCCATCCAGGTCAGAGCGGCATCTGAGAATATCAGGCCGTCCTCGTCCGCCCCAAATCCTTCTCCCGGTCGAGAGTAGCGACTGTAGACCGCAAGCAGCGCCGGCCAGAGCTCTTCCAGGAGCGGCATATCGCTGCACTGCTCGTAGCAGGCGGCCACAGCCCGCACAAACCAGAGGGAGGCATCCACGGTGTTATAGGACTCTGCCCCCAGGTCATTGGGCAGCACCCCGCCCTTCATGGCCGAGGCAAATAGCCTCAGGACTGCCGTCGCCTCCTCGGTCCGGCCGGTGCTGAGCAATAGGCCGGGCAAAGAGATCATGGCATCACGCCCCCAGTCATCAAACCAGTGATAACCGGCGATGATGCTCAGGCTTTCACCTCGCCGGACCAGGAAGCTGTCTGCAGCCATAGCCAGCTCTGGCAGGGGAGCCTTCAGAGCCTCCAGGCGGGACCTCTCCCTGGGCATCTCGCTTCGCCAGTCTGGCATGCTGCTCCTCCAGGCTGAAGCCGTTATGGCAAACTCCTCATCTCCGGAGAGATCCATCTGGAAGCGACCGGGGGAGAAGAGATCCTCTTTCCAGGCCAGGCCACGGCTCCGCTCTGCCTCGTACTCGAAGTTGTAGTAGACCTTCTCCTCCGCCCGGAAGTCTGGCCCATCCGAGAGAAGCATGAGCGGGGCATCCGGTCTTTCTGATGAACNNGGATCATGGCTCCACCGGCGAGCCTCTTCTGCTGCAGGAGGGGCAGGGGTCGGGCAGAGTGAAAGCTCCGACTGTGCATTAAGGGAACGATGGAAAAGCTACCCTCGCCCCCTGTGATCCGATATCTGACGATGGTGGTGTTCTCGCCTCGGATCATGAAGACGGTCTTTTCCACCCGAGCCTCGCCTACCTCATAGCAGATGCGAGGAAAGGGATCCTGCCGGAATTCCCGGATGTATTGGTACCCTTGAGGGTATATCGCCCCTGGATACTGGTGGCAGGCAAGATGCCGCCCATCTATCTCCTCGTCCAGGAAGGCGAGCATGAGCCAGCGATCCTTGGGCGGCTGCAAGGCTGCCACCAGCAGGCCGTGATAAGCCCTGGTATTGCTGCCGCACAAAGTGGATGAGGCATATCCGCCCAGGCCGTTTCCGATCAGCCACTCTCTGGCTGCGGCCTCCTGGTAGCTCTGGAGCGGGGATGGCAGGGAGATGATCATTTTGCACCCCCAAGAGCAGACTGCACTTCTTTAATCAGCCTCTCTCTCAGCCGCTCCCCCTTGATCCTCTTTGATCGGGAGATCCTCTCCGCCAAAGCCCCGTCCCCCAGGCTCGTGCCCACCCAGAAGGCCAGGTCTCCCTGGCGGCTGTGATACTCCAGAGACTCCAGGGATACGGTCCTGAGAGCCTCTTTCATACCGGCCAGGCTCCAGGCAACCTCTCCCGTGAACTGATCCACGCCGGTGGCAAAGCGGAAGGGGGCATCGGCCAGATGGATCTTCTTCTTGAGCCGGTAGTGCAGGTCGGCCAGAACGCTGAAGTAGGTGACAGAGGCGTCATAGGGGATTCCGTAGGGGCTGAAGTAATTGTGCACCTCTCCCGGTGCTCCTCCGTGGGTGAATAGGTAGTAGAGATGGTCGGAGATGCCCAGAGTCCTCCAGATCCTCAGAATATCGTCTCCGCTCTCCCGGGCCGGGGCCTCCAGCCTCTTCTGGTAGATAAAGCAGGCCTGCTGCAGGGCGTTACCCAGCCAGCAGCTGGTATCCCTCTCTATGTCCGCCCAGGAGATATAGTCCCGGATAGACAGCTCCTGCTTGGGCTGGATCTGGCGGGCGATCTCTGCCGGAGTGGCAAAGCGGAGAATGTCATGGCTGTTTATCTTCTCGGGGAGATGACGGAGGAATTCGAAGATGCCGGTATCGATCCACTGGTGCTCCCCGAAGGTCTCATAGTCGCAGAATATGTTTATGCACTGGCCTGGAGTGGCTGCCAGCCAGGAGGCATACTTGTCTGCGGTGAGGGGATACTCCTCCCAGTTGTGGGAGGAGAAGCGAAATCCAATGTCGTCCGTGAGCTTGTAATTTCTGAGCAGCAAAGATAGGTTCGTCTCCGGCGGCCGGTAGACATAGTTTGGGTCGGCCAGCGTCCCTTCCGTGAATATGGCCTTGTAGCCCATGCTATCAGCCATCCGGGCCACCTGGTCACTATAAATCAGCTCCGTATTCTCGAATGTGGTGGGCCGCAGCCCGAATAGCTCCCATATCGCCTCACGGTGCATCTTTACCTCTTCTGTAAACTCTCTCTGGTCCTCATAGAGGCTGGATAGGGAATGATAATAGGTCTGCTCCATCACCTCCACCCTTCCTGTATCCACCAGCCGGAGAAAGGAGTCCAGCACCTCCGGCCTGTAGGCGCGGGCCTGCTCCAAAAAGACACCGGAAAAGCTATAGGCAACGGAAAACGGTTTATCCGATTCGTCGAGCCTCTTGATGCCCTCCAGGATCACCTGATTGGCGGGCAGATAGCATTTATCGGCCACCCTCTCAAAGATCCTGCGGTTCTCAGGGTCATCGAAATAGTAGTCCCGTAGATCGGGCACCATCTCCTTGAGGGGAGAGCCGTCCCAGAAGAAATTCTTCTTGAGCCGAATGGGCTGGTGGACCTCAAAGCAGAGGGAGACTAGGGTCATGCTTTTCTATGCGCCAGCAAAATATTTACATCTTCGCGTTTGGGTAGGGGCCGGGCCTGCCTGGCCAAAAGGTATAAATGCCAGAGCCTCTTACCTTGCGGCTTCCCGTGGGGTAATATCAGTGATAACAGGATTAACCATGATCAAAGTTGATGCCGGCCAGGAGAAAGCGGCTTATGCCAGCCTGCAGAAGAGGCCGGGCATAAGAGATGTCTACCCTCTCTTCGGAGAGTATAGCTTCTTTCTGGTGATGCAGGCAGAAAAGAAAGACGATCTCTCCCGCATGCTGGGAGAGATAAAGGCCAGCCGGTCGGTGATCAAGACCGGCCCGGTCCTGGTGACAAAAGAAAGCTGCCGCAGCCAGGGCGCGGCTTCATGAGCCAAGGCTTGAATTTATCTCTTCTCATCCTCACATGAGGGCTCCATCAGCGGGGCGAACTTGGTGCCATAATAGATTATGCCCCGATCGCCCTCCTTTCCCAGAATTCGGAAGACCGGACGCACCCGCATGCCGATCTTGATATCCTTGGAGCTGGAGACAACCTGGCCGGTGACCTTGGGCCCCTCATCAAGCTGTATGATGGCCAGATTATAAGGCGTCAGCTTCTCGAAGTCCTCCGTGGCATTGTAGATGGTGGTGAAGGTGACCACGCTGCCTGTGCCCTTGAAGGTATACTCCTCCAGATGGGACCCGCGACGGCAGTTGGGACAGAGATTTCTGGGGGGAAAGAAGTATTCATCGCAGCGCTTGCAGTGGGTTCCTGAGAGATTGTATCTCTGGGGAATGCTCCTCCAAAATCTGGGGGCCTGTGTGGTCATTCCTTACCTCGTAAATATATGAACCAAAGCGGTTCCGCCCGATCCGCCCACATTATGGGCCAATCCCACCTCTGCCTCATCTACCTGGCGCCTTCCTGCCTCGCCCCTCAGTTGGAGGGCGATCTCATAGGCCTGCTTTATGCCCGTGGCTCCCACCGGATGGCCGCAGGCCTTGAGGCCTCCCGAGGTATTGACCGGAAGGCTGCTGCCTAAGGCAGTCAGCCCTTCCTCGGTGGCTCGCCCGCCCTGGCCTTTCTCCACAAATCCCAGGTCCTCTATGGCCAGGATCTCGGCAATGGTAAAGCAGTCATGCACCTCGGCCACGTCTACCATGCGCGGCTCTATTCCGGCCTGGGTGAAGGCGGCCCGTCCGGCATGGACCGTGGCATCCAGGGTGGTCAGATCGCGACGATCATGAAGAGCCAGGGTGTCGCTGGCCTGGGCGCTGGCAGCGACCTTTATGGGGTTCTCGGATAGCTTTTTAGCCATTTCAGTTGGGGCGAGAACCACAGCCGCCGCTCCGTCCGATATGGGAGAGCAGTCCAGTATGTGCAGCGGATCGGCCACCATTGGCGAGCGGCTCACATCCTCAATGGAGATCTCCATCTGATACTGAGCAATGGGATTGTAGCAGGCATGATGATGGTTTTTCACTGCCACCGCTGCCATCTGGTCGTGGGTGGTGCCGTAACGGCGCATGTGCAGCCTGGCCATCATGGCATATAGAGCAGGGAAGGTTGCTCCGAAGAAGCACTCCCACTCCCGGTCTGCTGCGGCGGCCAGGGCATCAGCTGCCGTGCCGGAGGATACATCGGTCATCTTCTCCACTCCGGCGGCTATGACTATATCGCTGTAGCCGCTGGCCACAGCCAAAATCCCCTGCCGCAGAGCCAGGCCCCCCGAGGCGCAGGCCGCTTCCACCCTGGTGGAGGGGACATGAAGCCTGGACAGCCCAGCGCAGTCGGCGATGAGAGCTCCGATATGCTCCTGCTCTACAAAACGGCCGCCGCTCATATTGCCCACATAGAGGGCATCGATCTGCTCACCACTGATCTCGGCATCATCTATGGCCAGCACACCTGCCTCGGCGATCATATCGCGCAAAGAGACATCCCATCTCTCTCCGAATTTGGTGCAGCCTACACCGATTATGGATACGGATCTCATACTCTCAGCTTGCC
>DAWB01000167.1:5169-6243 GCA_002505805.1 Methanosaeta sp. UBA80
GCGGCCAGGCCGATGAGGCAGGACGCAGAGTAGGTGTTTCCGATCAGAGGCACTATCAGCCCCGGCTCAATCTGCTTTTTGGAAAAGCCCAGCATTCGGGAGACGCGCAGGGGAAACTTTCCGTTCGGCTGGTGGAAGACGGCATAGTCATAATCTTCCGGCACTGTCCCCAGCCGCTTCATAAGGCCTCTGGCCGCTCCGGTGACATGCTTGAAGTAGGCCGGCTCTCCGGTGAACCTGCCCCCGTGCTCGGGATAGGGCATGCCCTCCCTTCTCCAGAAGTCAGGGGTATCGGTGGTGAAGGAATAGGTATCCTCGATCTCCGCCGCCAGATCCTGGCTGCCTATTAAATAAGCCGCACCCCCCGCGGCAGCGGTGTACTCCAGCATATCTCCGGGAGCACCCTGGCTCACATCTGCTCCTATGGCCAGGCCCAGGTCGATGAGACCGGATCCCACCATCCCCAGGCAGGCCTGCAGGGCGGCAGTTCCCGCCTTGCAGGCAAACTCGAAATCAGCCGCCGTAAAAGATGATGACGAGCACACCGCCTGGCCCACAATGGTGGCGGTTGGCTTTACGGCATAGGGATGGCTCTCCGATCCGGCATAAATAGCTCCGATCCTCTTGGGATCGGCACTGCAGCGATCGATGGCGTTTCTCGCCGCCTCCACCGCTATGGTAACGGCGTCCTCATCCAGATCCGGCACTGACTTCTCCAGAACGCGCAGGCCCTCTGATATCTCCTCTCCGTCTCCCCAGACCCTGGCGATCTCCTCCAGCCTGATGCGAAATCGCGGGATGTAAACACCATAACTAAGAATGCCTTTGGCCAAAAGATGTCACCCTTTGCTGAGAGCCAATGAGATCTCATCTACGGAAAAATATGTCGTTAAAAGAGGAATGTTCTCCACCTCGGCGATCTTTTTGGCGATAGGATCAACCTGATCCGGAGCGATCCCCTGCAGGATAACCGCGCCCGGCTTGAGGTTGCTCACCCGCACCGCCACCATGGGGGACTTGCCGGTATGTACTCCGGTGAATATCAGCGCCCTGGCGGTGCTCCGGCCATAGATC
>DAWB01000081.1 GCA_002505805.1 Methanosaeta sp. UBA80
GATAAAGCTCAATCCTTCCGAACCGCTATCCTGGATGGGAAAGGCAGATGCCCTATTCGCCCTGGGCCGGTATGAGGAGGCGGCGAAAGCCTATGATGAAGCTATCAAGATTGATCCAGCATCATCTCCTGCCCTGGAAGGCAAAACAAGAGCCCTTGAGGCCCTTGGCCAACTTGACTCTGCCGTCAAATCAATTGGCCAGCCGTCTGGCGGAGCTGCAGAAGGCATTTCAAGCAGCCCATCCCAGCCGGGAATCATCGGCTCAATCTATAGCGGTGCCACTGTTCCAAAAAAGGATAAATTCGTGTGCAATCTGATGTCCGCCTGCGGCATGTATCCCCTTGGATTAGGGAACAATGGCGATGGGGAAACGGCCAACCTGGCAGCATTCAGCTTTGGCAAAGTTGGCAGTGGGTGATCAAGATATCAGGCAGGAGGCAGCAGAAGGATAGAATGAAGAAGATAGAAGAGATGCGAAGGGATATAGAGACGGGGCGAACCCTTCGGTCTCTTAATTGAAAGGACACTAATGCGCTGAAGCTGGTTGGCTATTGCCTCTGATCATCTCTCTTCCGGCAGATAAATGCCACCAGGCCGGGAGAGCATTGACCCAACAGAGTGATGAAATGAATCGAATGATCAAGTGGAGTGCTGGAAAAGCCTGTTCATGAGAGTTCTGACAATCCTGGCCCACCCTCATCCGGGCAGCTTCAACCATGCCATAGCCGAGGCTGCTGTGGCCGCTCTGGAGGCAAGCGGCCATGAGGTCGTCTTTCATGACCTTTATGCGGAAGGGTTTGATCCCCTCCTGAGCAGCGAGGAGATTCCCAAGGGGGCTCAGATCGATGAGGCTCTTGCCAGGCACTGTCGGGATCTGGGTGAGGCGGAGGGGATCATAGTGGTTCATCCCAACTGGTGGGGCATGCCACCGGCCATTCTCAAAGGCTGGGTGGACCGGGTGGTGCGGCCGGGCGTGGCATATGAGTTCCTGGAAGGAGACAGCGGAGAAGGAGTGCCCAGGGGCCTGCTCAGGGTCAGGAAGGCCCTGGTCTTCAATACCACCAACACCGGGGCAAAAAGGGAGCGGGAGGCCTTCGGCGATCCCCTTCAGACCCTGTGGAAAAACTGCATCTTCGGCCTCTGCGGGGTGAAGGATTTCAGTCGCAAGAGCTACGGGGTGGTGGTGACCAGCACAGAGGCAGAGCGCCGGGCATGGCTCGATGATGTGAGGCAGAGGGTCGGGGAATGCTTCCCCTGATACCCTGAGAAGGGTATCTGAGATCAGGTCATGCAGGCTGTTACGGTGCTAGCTCATTCTAATTTTAACCGACAGATATTTAATACCTTAAACTCTTGATAAGAAAGCTTCATTTGCATCAATTCAGGAAAAAGTTGAGATGTTTTTGTGGCACTGCCGGTTGCAGAAGCACTTTGATAAAGGCTATTCTGTTGGGCGGAGTGAATACGCTATCTGATCATCCCTTTCAGATCCGTTCCATGAAACTTCAGCTCTTAGAAGCATCACCACCAAAATCATCACGAGGTTAAATGTCATTTCAGAGTCTCAATATCATAGACCCGCTTTCCCGGGCCATAGCCAAAGAAGGATACACCAAGCCAACCCCCATACAGATGCAGGCCATACCTTATCTGCTGGAGGGAAAGGACCTGATGGGAATTGCTCAGACCGGAACAGGGAAGACTGCTGCATTCGTCCTGCCCATACTGCAGAGGATGGCGGCAGAGATCAAGGCGGTCATGCCGGGCTCCCCTCGGGTGCTGGTTCTGGCCCCCACCAGGGAGCTGGCGGCCCAGATCGATCATAGCTTTGCCACCTACGGCCAGTTTCTCCGCTTCAAGCACACCGCCATATTCGGGGGCGTCAGCCAGGTGCCCCAGGTCAGGATTCTCTCCCGGGGGGTTGACATACTGGTAGCAACACCCGGAAGGCTGCTGGACCTGATGAACCAGGGGATCATCAAGCTCAAGAGTGTGGAGTACTTCGTCCTGGATGAGATGGACCGGATGCTGGATATGGGCTTCGTCAAGGATATGCGTAAGATCGTATCCGCCCTGCCCCAAAAGCGCCAGTCTCT
Source organism: Methanosaeta sp. UBA80 (assembly GCA_002505805.1). Taxonomy (GTDB): domain Archaea; phylum Halobacteriota; class Methanosarcinia; order Methanotrichales; family Methanotrichaceae; genus Methanothrix. Next base: position 2,097 of record DAWB01000081.1, read on the forward strand.
ATTCTTCTCCGCCACGCCAAACCGGCAGACGGACGAGTTTGCCTGCAAGCTGCTGGACAATGCGGTGAGAGTTGATGCGGGGCCGCAGGAGAGCGCCCTGGATCGGATAGATCAGAGCGTCTTCTTTGTGGATCAGGTTAACAAGGACCGATTGCTTCTGGACCTATTCCAGAAGAGCGATATGAGCCGGGTGCTGGTCTTCACCCGCACCAAGCACCGGGCAGACAAGGTGGCTCTGAAGCTGGGCAAGAGCAATATCAGGGCGGCGGCCATTCACGGCAACAAGTCCCAGGTACAGCGCACCAGAGCCATGCAGGATTTCAAATCGGGACGCATAAGGGTTTTGGTGGCCACGGATATTGCGGCGCGGGGCATTGATGTCGATGATATATCCCATGTCATAAACTACGATCTGCCCAATGAGCCGGAGAACTATGTTCATCGCATCGGTCGCACTGCACGGGCCGGAGCGAGGGGGGTGGCTTATTCCTTCTGCGAGGCGGATGAGAGAGATTACCTCCACGGGATAGAGAGGTTTGCCCGCATCAAGATTGGAGCGGCAGAGCATCAATATCATTCCGAGAGGGCAAAGAATGCAACAGGAGCAGCGGCCAGACCCCCTGCTCCCCAGAGATCGAGAGCGATACTGAGAAATGCCCGGCCGAACAAGCCCGGACCGCATCCTATCCACACGGTGAGAAGGGCGAACTGACTTATCAGTTCGCCTGGCTAAGGGAGAGGAGCTGGCGGGCCAGCGATGGGCAGGGATGCTGCATGGCCTATGGGATGCCGAAGGACGAGAATAATGGCTCGTCTCGGTATCCTTTCTGAGACAAAGCTAGGGCGTTTCGATATCAATGAAATCAGATAATCTCATTTGCCTTTTCATCGGCGGTGTCTTCAATAATTTTTCAATATTTCTCTCAAATACACCCAACCTCTGATTGACAATTAGCTCCTCAAAGAAGGAGATCATCATTGCATAATTATTATCGTTCCCGAATTTTAGAGCTTGGATATACTTGGCACGATCCTTTCCCAAGAATAGCAGTTTTGGATATGGTGGCCTGGACTTCATCAATAGGTAATTGAATAGTTCTCTGCCGACACGTCCGTTTCCATCCATGAATGGATGTATCAATTCAAAATTATAATGAAATATAACAGCTCCTTCAAATGGATGGTTTCCTTTATCTAAGTTGTCATAGTAAGTTTTTATTAAGGATTTTAAATCATTTTCGACTTCGATATGGGGAGTGACTCTCAGATCGCACCCCATAATGCCTATCATATCCGATCTTCGGAACACGCCCGCTGATTCGGTATCGATATTGTTCATTATGATAGCATGAACCTCTTTAATGAAGTTGATATCAATCCTTTTATTATATCTATCTCTATATTCCACCATTCTCTTAAAATTTTGGACCTCGTTTATCTCCCTGAGGGTCTTGCCTTCCGGAGGGATGTCATTTATGAGCAGGTCATATGCTTCTTTGACCGTTAAGGTATTTCCCTCGATAGAGGTGGTTCCTTGTATGTAATTGATTTCAAATTCTTCTTCATATTTTTGTAATTCATTAGCAGTTAAAAGGTTTGTAAAAGATTTATATAAATATCTCAATCGCTCTATTCCCACTATCTGTTCTTTGGAAAGATAGTTGGCGGAATATCTTTCAGAGCTGGCTTTAGCTGCTTTTTCTGCTAATTTAAGCTCCAGATCAATGATTCCATTTCCTTCGGCCAATTCCAGCTCCTTCTGGGAAGGGGGGCTGCCGCTAGTTAGATATTTTCTGGCCCGCACATTCCTCTTTCCTATCTTGATCTCTTTAACCAGATAGTATTTTGGAGTCCCCTTCTTGGTGTAAGACAACTCAATTCTGTAGCTCTTGGCCATTTACTTGTTTTGAGGAGGGGATGTAATTTAAATCTTTCTCAATATTAGCCCCTCCTCGAAGCCCGAATAGCTCTCTCTTTGGAGAAATGCGGCTCCGGACGCAGCGTCAGAGAGGATCAAGGCCGGTTCAAGGACCCACTCAAGGCGGCCCGGGCAAGCCAGAGGGCAGCGGGGCCTCTGGGCAATCTCTACCCTTTCAAGAACTACTGGAGGGAGGAGGACTTAAGCGATGGAATTTTCTCCACCGCTCCAGTGAAAAAAGGAACGTAGATCTAATTATCGCCTAAAGGGAAATTGTGGCTAGGATTTCGGACCACGTGATCCAAGACGTGCGACTAACCGCTCGCTTTTTGATCTGGCCAACATGCTACTGGATTAGCGAGCAGATAGAAAGAAGCAGTCTAGTGTCTCGTCAAATATCTAATGTCGGATAAAGCCTAGAGAGTTTAACTCTAGCATCTTCA
>DAWB01000028.1:0-3413 GCA_002505805.1 Methanosaeta sp. UBA80
TCCGGAGATCTTTCTGATGGATGAGCCTTTTGGGGCTTTGGATTCGCTCAACCGGGTATTCATGCAGGACCTCCTGGTTCGTTTGTGGTCTAAAGACGCAAAAAGAAAGACCGTGCTCTTTGTCACTCACGATGTAGATGAAGCCATCTTGCTCTCGGATAAGGTTGTGGTCATGACGCCCACTCCCGGAAAGATAAAAGAGGTCGTGAAAGTGCCCTTTTCCAGGCCTAGAAAGAGGCAGAGCCTTTTCGTGAGCCAGGATTACATAATCCTCCGCTCCAAGCTCCTGGCCCGTTTCAGCGAAGAGATGCAAAAGGACCTGGAAAAACAGGAGAAGGAGCTAATCACCTGGAGCATCTGATACAAATGGCTGACAGTCCAAAAAGCTTTGACTGGTTGCTGGAACTGGGCGATGCTCGGGGAAAAGAAGACTGGACCGGCAAAGGCATTGCTCATGCCGTATCCGGATTCAGGTTAGGAGCAGAAGAGGCGGCTGTGATTGGCATATTCGGGATGTTGCTCTTATTGGTTGCGTCTGTGCCCAATGCAGAAAGCCAGAGCGTCTCTGGCAGCAATCTATTTCTCTTTGTGGCAGCAGTGTTGCCAGTAGTTTTTGTACTGCGGCTGCTAGCGGCAAGAGAAGACCGTCAGAAGACGACAGACCTCTTTCTCATGCTCGGCATGCTGCTCCTCATCTGGGAGGTAATTCTAGGAAAGCTGGATCTGCTTGATCCATTTCTGTTTCCGTCGCCTGAGAGGGTGTTTGACGTCTTCAGAGTGGATTACAGAATCATGCTGGTGGGAATGATCAGCTCCTTTTCTATACTCCTCTCTGGATACCTGCTGGGCCTGGTCGTAGCCATACCACTGGCGCTTTTCATCGGATGGAGAAAGAGGGCCTTTGATACGGCTTATCCAATAGCCAAGGCAGTATCGCCCATACCTCCCACTGTTTATCTGCCCTATGCTATTGTGCTCCTGCCCACCTTCAGCAGCGCCTCAGTATTTGTATTATTCATCGGAGCATTCTGGCCCATATTCGTCGGCACGGTGAACGGGATCTTCAACATAGATCAACGCATCCTCAATTCCGCCAGGACGCTGGGACTGAAAGAGCATGTCATGCTGAGCAGGATCGTCCTACCAGCTGCTCTTCCTTCCGTGTTTTCTGGAGCCACTATTGCCCTGATCATGTCATTTGTGACCCTCACCGTGGCGGAGATGATAGCTGCGACTTCTGGCCTTGGATGGTACATCGAGTATCAGCATCAGTATGCGAATTACGACAAGGTCATCGCTGGGATGATTCTCATGGCAGCCTGCGTCGTTATTGTGATGTGGTTCTTTGACCGCATCCAGAAGCATGCCCTGAGGTGGCAGAATGCGGGAAGATTGTGAGATTTAGATTTCGTTTAGATTATGCAAAGGTCAATAAGGCTCCTGGAGCTGCCAGCATGTCNNATTCATAATTCCGGACTTCATTATCATTGCGACGGCATCGGCCCCCACCTCAGCTTTGATGGATGGTGCAACCAGCACATCGCAATCTGCGTTGATGCCCAAAGTCCGGCTGTCGAGAACCTTTGCTTCTCTATTCGGCACCAAAATGCCTTTTCTCATCAGAGCATCTAAACTGTAAATCAAGTCCTGCAGCTCCCCATTGGTGTAAAGACCAAGCTGCGTTGGATTTTCGCAAATTGCCATCGCTTCTACATCTTCAGAGCATGCCACCAGTTCTATCAGCCGGTTTATGGTTCTAACCACTATCCTGTGGGATAAGCTCCTGCCGCAGATCTGTGAAAAGAGAATATGATCTATCACATTCTTTCCTGTAGAGGGTGATGCAAGGTCTCAGCTCTGCTCAGAATATCGCCGCAGGAAAGGTCGATGGACAGCGCTCTAAAGCCGCTGCGCCCAGATCCAGAGCTATTTCAATTCCCATACTTGCTATATCTGATCACAGGCCTTTGCATGAAAGAATTTGCCTCTCGGCAAATCTTGCTCATTTCATCACCCTCTTTAATCGAAAGGAGAAAGAATGACCCAGAGGAAGAATATGCAGAAAAAATTATTAAAAATTATGGCAGTGACGGCTCTTCTCGCCTTGCTGGCAAGCATCTCGTGCCTGTCTGCCTATGGCGCTGAAACAAAAGAAATACGTCTTGGATATCTGCCTACCAGCGGACACGCACTGACATTTGTGGCCAAGGAGCAGGGATTCTTTGCGGATCAGGGTCTCGATGTTCAGTTGTCGCAGTTTCCCAACAGCGCTGACGGATACAATGCTCTGACTGCTGGAAAATTGGATGTCATAGCAATGGGATCGACAGCTCCAGCAGTTTACATTGCCAAGGGCAACAATCTCAAGTACATCGGTGGCCTGATGGGCGAAGGCGCCGCAGCTGTTGTCAAGGAGGACCGAGCCTCAGAGCTGGGCCGCATCAATGATTTCAAGGGAAAGACTATTGCAACAGTTAGAATGTCGACCGGCGACGTGGTCTTCAGGAACGCCATGCATGAGGCTGGCATTGACTGGCAGAATGATGTGACCATCCAGGAGCTGAAGTCGCCCTCAATCGTCATGGACGCGGTCAAGACGGGAAAAGTTGATGTGGGAATTGTATGGCTGCCATACCAGCAAATAGCTGAAAGCCAGGGGCTGAAGGTGGTGCTCAATAGCGACACATTCTCTCCTGAGCATCCATGCTGCCGGTTCGTTGTGAGCGCTGCCACGCTGGAAAACGATAGGGATAGTCTGGTGAAGTTTGAAGCCGCCCTTATTCAGGCTTATGACTATATAAAGACCAATCCTGATGAGAGCGTAAAGGATGTCCAGAAATACGTGGATTTTGATAGATCGATAATCTATGATTCCATATTCTCTGAGCACTTCAATTTCTCGCCGGATCCTAATAAGAAGGCCATTGGGAAGTGGTGGGAGATGATGAATAGCATCGGATTCATAGACTCTGATGAGGATATCGACGAGCATATCGATACAACAGTCTATAAAGAAGCTCTGGACGGACTTGTCTCCAAGCAGCCGGACAACAAGAATTTCCAGGAACTTCTTGAAGCCTATAAGAAAAATAACGAATGATTTAGATTGGATCGCTATCTAATTGATCCATTTTTTTTACACGTCTGCATTCATGCAAATTTGCCTAATTTCTCACTCATATATGCTCTTAAATCTTGCTAAATAGGCATCTTTTGATCCAATATGCACATGCATATACTATGGAATCTTATTATTGGGTATATCGAATGAGGTGACAAGAAATGGCAAAAGCATATGTGAAAATTGATTTAGAAGAAGGCAGCAAGAGATGAACTGAGAAAGATCGATGGAGTAAAAAGCGCAGAATTTGTGACCGGAATACATGATCTTCTTGCCCTGGTAGAAGCCAACA
>DAWB01000028.1:3431-11073 GCA_002505805.1 Methanosaeta sp. UBA80
TGACTGATTTTGCATTTGATTGGTGAGTTGAATATAAAATCATAAATGCTTTTTTTTGCAGAATATCCAATTTGTCGGATAAGGATTCCTCTTTGAATTGCGATCCCTGCTCAATAGCCACTGCAAGCCCTTAATGATCTTCCTCTTTTTCAAGGTGCAAAGCTGATGGAAGCTAAAGGCAAATGCTGCGAACATATCATTTCAATAGCTCCTTGAGGTCATATCTGGTATCTATGATAAATCAGGAGCTACTTTGCTTTTCGTTTAGCCCTCGAAAGATCATAGTTGAAAACGATATCATATCAAAAAAATAAAAAGACAAAGGATAAAGGAGGCTTTGTGAGTTTACTTGGTCGGCACCTCCTGGTCAAGGCTCCTTTCCCCGACGAAGCCCGCATTTTTATCCATCAACTCGGATGGTTCATATTTCTGGTCGGCAAAATAGATCCCTCATTTTGCATCACACCAGCTACACCTCTTCATCAATGCACAATAAATGTTGAGATAGAGGCAAGATTTGCGGCTTTGCTTGAAAGTTTATACAACAGAAGAGTTCTCTTGATCCATGGCAAAGCTATTCGTGGGCATTGATCTTGGATCTACGACCGTCAAAGCAGTGGTTCTAAACGGTCAGGTCCTAGCCAGTGCCATTCGACCCACAGGTGCCAACTCGAGAAAAGCGGGCGAGGCAGTATTGGAGCAGGTTCTGGAGAGGTCAAAGGAGACGATCGATAGAATCGTAGCCACAGGATACGGACGGGTTTCGTTTTCTGCCGATGAGGTTGTGAGCGAAATCACTGCCCACGCCAAATGAAGCAATCTTCTCTTTCCAGATGCCCGGACGGTCATTGACATCGGCGGCCAGGATTCCAAGATCACCCGCATAAACGATCAGGGCGGCGTCCTCGATTTCACAATGAATGATCGCTGCGCAGCTGGAACTGGTCGGTTCATTGAAAACACTGCCAAAGCTCTGGAGCTCTCGCTGGAGGAGTTCTCATCGAGGTCGCTATCTTCGCATTCACCAGCTGCGACCAGCAGCATGTGCACGGTGTTTGCGGAGAGCGAGGTCATCTCTCCGATTGCGCAGGGAGCATCCATTGAGGACGTCTCAGCGGGGGTTCATGCCTCTGTTGCTAGGAGAATCAGGGTCATGGCCAAGAAGTATTTGCACATCAACTGTGCCTGCTTTACGCCCAATAACGAGCGTCTTGAGGATGTGGTCAGACTGGCCATGGAATACCGAGCTGATGGCGTGGTCTATTATGCCCTTCAGTTCTGCCATGAGTTCAACACTGAATTTGTTAAGGTAGAGCGGGCTTTGAAGGATACGGGAATACCCGTCATCAAGATCGAGACGGATTACAGCGACTCAGACAAAGGCCAGCTCAAGACCAGAATTGAGACCTTTGTGGAGATGCTCAGGGCTTCAAAAGCCTCCAAAAGATCCAGGGAACAAAAAGTCCCTTGAAGGCAAGGATGAAGAATTGTTCAAGCAATCATCAAAGTGATGGCCGCGATCTTCAGGACTAAATAGCAGAAGATTATGCTGCAAAAGATGTAGGTTGAAAGTTCATGGCAAAGAGAATGCTCATAGGAATAATGGGAATCCTCCTTTTTCTGTCAGTGGCTGCAGTGTCCGTTCAATCTAATAGCAGCGGCATTGAAAAGTCTCAAATCTCAGATGCATTGAACAACAGCTCTGCTAATATTAAAAGCGCTGTCAGCATCTAAGGAAATATCACTCAAGAGTGCGGCATGAGAGGCTGCTGGATTATTGTAGACGATGGAAGCGGCGCTATCCTGGTCGACCTTGAGCCCAACAATTTCACCATTCCTCTGAATCAGGTAGGCAATACTGCACAAGTCTATGGAAATGTGACTCTGGTTGAAGGAAAGAAGAAGCTGAAATTCGTTCCTGGATCGCCGTACATCATCGGCAAGAAGGTGGAGATCTCCGGCGAGATCAAACAGCCCCTGGTCTTAACTGGATAGGGGCCAAAAGATAAAATGCTGCTGCACAAAGTGATCCAGCCAGGAGAGACTGATCTCCTGCACCTTTTTTTAAGGCCGCCTGACACGATTTATAAACCTTGCCATTCAGGCAATAGTTATGTTTTTCTGCAGATGTAAATATAATGCCTGCTTTTCTGGATCCATGCAAGACATGTGTATGAATCTAGAGCTGGTACCTGCAATGATGCCGCTAGAGCCAATCATTTCCCGAGCTGCATTGGATGGCAGAAGGGGAGACTTTGAGGCCGATGGAGACCAAGAATTCGGCCTTTTGAGACCGTCGTCAGATGAATTCAGAAGAGAGATCCTTGAAATAAGGAAGAACATCAAACTTTTAGCAGGGTAAAACTCAGGAGAATCAATTGATGGTAATAGGAATCACGATGATAAAGACCGTGCCTGGTTATGAGAAGGCAATCTATGAGTCCCTTAAGGATGCCGAGGGCTTCAAAAAAATCTATCATCTCTTTGGGGAGTTCGATTTCTTCGTTGTGCTTGAAGCGTCCGATAGGAAAGGCCTCGCTCATATCCTGGAGAAGGTGCAAAGCAGCAGGTACATTCTCGATACCTGGCCGCTCTTGGTCTCCAAGGATGGCGATAACTTAGTTTGCAGAAATGCCCCTCTCCCTGTAATGGAGACTTCATCTGCCCAGGCAAGCGGGCTGGCTGCAGGCTAGCCCAATCTGAAAAGAGCCAGCCGTCTTCAATGATGTCATGCCGGCCTTATGCCGGGCCGGCACCTCTTCTGATAATTGATATAAATTATTCGCCTCTTTCTCAAGGAGGCCAGTGGATCAGGCCCTGGCGGACCTGATTGCCTGGCTTGTTTGCAGGGCAGGATCATCCGTCTGCAGCTACACGATACTCTGAGCCTCTTGGCAAATCTGGTCGTCATCTACTCTGCAACCACCTCCAGAGTTTCCGGGCTTAATCCATAGAGGCTCTGACGCGCATCCTGGAAATAGAAGCGCTCTTGAAGGACATGCTGCTCCTTCAACCTGTTCAGGGCATATCTCACCGTTCTCGGTGGAAGATAGGTCTTGGCGACGATATCTTTTTGAGTGAGGAGTATGCCTGATTCCAGCACTTTAAAGACAAGCTTTGCCGATGGCGGCAAGCGCTCTATCTTCGTGCTGGTCGATTCATTTTTGGCTTCGGCAAAGTAGATCCCTCATTTTACTGTTCACCTGACCAGTCCATGCTGCATTATCCATTATCAAGGCTGCTATTGCGGCAATATTGGCTCTCATGCGCCGGTGTTATGCAAAAAGTAATTAGGCAGATTCTGATTGATACTGAATAGAATCCATCCGAAAGACATGCGGTTTTAGATCAATAACTGTTCAGTGCAGCCAATCTCTCATTTATCAATTTTTCGATTAAAGCAATATTTGTGCATTTCTCTATTGATAAATATCAAGCCACTGTCTATCAAATAATGCCCATTTTGAGGTGGCAATAGTGACAAAAATAAGGAATATCGCAATATACGGAAAGGGAGGAATCGGGAAGTCTACGACCTCCTCCAATATCAGCGCTGCCCTCTCGGAAGAGGGCTACAAGATCATGCAGATCGGCTGTGATCCAAAGAGCGATTCGACAAACACCCTCCGCGGCGGCAGATTCGTGCCCACTGTTTTGGACAGGTTGCGAAGTGGCAAGAGAATCGAGACTGATGAGATAGTGCACGAGGGCTTTAACGGCATCCTCTGCGTGGAGACTGGAGGTCCCGAGCCCGGAGTGGGCTGCGCCGGCAGGGGCATCATCACAGCTATCGAGCTTCTCAAACAGAAGAAGATAATCGAGGAGTTCTCGCCTGATATCATCATCTACGATGTTTTGGGCGACGTGGTATGCGGCGGATTTGCCATGCCTATCCGAGAGGGGGTGGCCGAGCAGGTCTACACCGTAAGCTCTTCCGACTTCATGTCGCTTTATGCCTCCAACAATCTGTTCAAAGGCGTCAAAAAGTACTCCAAGAGCGGAGGTGCCCTCTTCTCAGGCATCATAGGCAATTCCATCAATCTGCCCATCCACGAGGATATCATTCAGGACTTTGCGGCCAATACCAAGGCCACCATTGCAGGATTTGTTCCCCGCTCTCTGACTGTCGCCAAGGCCGAGCTGCAGGGCAAGACCACTATCGAGGCCGATCCTGATTCAGAGCAGGCGGATCTCTACCGAAACCTGGCCAAAAGCATCGTCAATAACGAGAACCGGTATGTTCCCGGTCCACTTGGCACAGACGAGTTGAAGGCCTGGGCAGAGAGCTGGTATGACCGTCTACTGGAGCATAATAAGCAGCAAGATTGTCAAGCCTCCGAACCGGTTAAAAGCGATCTCAAGTACTATGAACTGAAGCCCGATAGCGTTAAACCAGAGGTGAGATGAAATGGCGTCCAATGATGCTCATAATCTGGTCGAGCCAGGCATCAATCTGAATGCTCCCACCTGCCCAAACAGAGAGCAGCGTGCACATGGCATCAACGTCTGGTACGGCCAGGCATCTCAACTTCTGGTAGAGGCAAGAGAAGGAAAGCTTCAGGCCAGGGACCGCGACTTTCAGCAGACCTCAGGCTGCGCTCTGAACTTCTACCTGGCCGTGCGGCTCAATACCATCCGCGATGCAGCTGTAATCTACCATGCGCCCGTCGGATGCTCGGCATCATCTCTGGGGTATCGAGAGCTCTATCGACATGTTCCAGTGAGCTTGGGCAGGCCTGAGAACTATGATCTGCATTGGATCACGACCAACATCCAGGAGAACGATGTGGTTTACGGAGCAGGGAATAAGCTGCGCTATGCCATCCGGGAAGCAGAACGCAGGTACTCTCCCAAAGCCATATTCATCCTGACATCATGCACCTCAGGTGTCATCGGTGAGGATATAGAAGGAGCTGTGAACGAGCTTCAGCCCTATATCAGCGCTAAAATCGTCCCTGTTCACTGTGAGGGAGTGCGCTCCCGGCTGGTTCAGACTGGCTATGATGCCTTCTGGCATGGCGTTCTAAAGTATCTTGTAAAAAAGCCGGAAAAGAAACAGACGGATCTGATAAATGTGGCCAGTATGCTCTCTTATACCTGGCAGGATCGCCTGGAGATCAAGAGAATTCTCGGAAAGGTTGGGCTGAGACCCAATTTCGTGCCAGAATTTGCGGCTGTGGATCAATTCGAACAGCTCTCTGAGGCGGCGGTTACTGCGCCGCTTTGCCCGACATACACCGATTATCTCTCAAAGGGGCTGGAGCAGGAATATGGTGTGCCCTATTTCCTCTATCCGTCTCCCATGGGCATTAGAAATACAGATGAATGGTTAAGAAAGATCGGCGAGTTCACAGGCAAAGAGAGCGAAGTAGAAAAAGTAATTGAAGAGGAGCATAAGATCTGGCAGCCCAAGATCGACGCCATTCGAGAACAATTCTTGAGGCTTAAGGGCAATGGCGAGAAGCTAACCGTCTTGGGCTCGCTTGGACAGGGCAGGCTTTTGGCTCAACTGCCATTCTTCGAGGAGATAGGACTATCTTCGCCGGCAGCCATGTCTCAGGATTTTGATAACTTGATCCTGGATGAAGTAGAGCATCTGATCGGAACGGTGGGGGATTTTAAAATCCTGGTCAACACCTTCCAGGCTGCTGAGCAGGCTCATGTAACCAGAGATCTTGATCCGGACATCGCCCTTACCTGCCCCTTCCAGGGCTGCTCATTCAAGAGAGAGAAAGGCCTGACCAGGATTCATTCCTTGCGTGCCGATGCTCATCCCCGCAGCACTCAGAGCGGCTATGCCGGAGCTGTAGCCTGCGCCAGTTTCCTGCTCCAGTCCTGGACGAGCAAGTCCTTCCAGAAGACCATGCTTGCCAAGACGGCAGATAGCTACAAAGACTGGTGGNNCCAGCAGCCCAATCCACTTCATTACCTTAAGAGGGAGGTTTAAGCATGGCAGCCAAAATTGATGAAATTCCGGAGGATGTGATTTATCCAGAGGTTATGGAGGCACCCCGGTATTCATGTGCTCTGGCAGGAGCTTATTCCACTGCAGTCGGCATCTATGGAGCAGTGCCCATTCTTCATTCAGGACTTGGATGCGGCATAGGCCAGCTCTTCGGCCAGTTCTATGCAGGCAGCCAGAATGCTGGAGGACCGCAAGGAGGCACCAGCACTCCTTGCTCAGGGCTGGTCGAGGAGCATGTCATTTTTGGAGGCGAGGACAAGCTGCGAAGGCTCATAAAATCGAGCATTGAGCTGATGCAAGGGGATCTTTATGCAGTCCTGTCTGGCTGCGTTCCTTCTTTGACTGGAGACGATGTAGAATCTGTGGTCAAGGAATTCAGAGAGCAAGTGCCTATCATCAATGTAAAAACAGCAGGATTTCTGGGCAATTCCTACGAAGGCTATGAGCTCTTTTTCGAGGCAGTGATAGACCAGCTTCTCAAAGAGCTGCCCATCAAGAAAGGGCTGGTAAATGTCTTTGGCGTTGTCCCTTACCAGCATATCTGGTGGAAGGGAAATCTGAGGGCAATCAAGGAGGATTTGCAGAAGCTCGGCCTGGAGGCAAATATCATCTTCACTGAGTTTTCGGGTTTAGAGAATCTGATAAAAATCCCTGCAGCAGAACTGAACATCGTCCTCTCTCCCTGGAATGGATTGCGTGTAGCCAAGAAGCTGCAAGAGAGGTTCAACACGCCGTTTATCACCCTGCCAGGCGTTCCAGTGGGACCCAAGCAAACCACCAGGCTGATTCGGGAAGTGAGCCAGGCCCTGTATCTTCCTGCAGAGCCCGTGGAGGAGTTGATTGCGAGGGAAGAGAGGCATTCATATCGATTTGAAGAGTATTTCGGAGATGTAATGATTCTGGCATTTCCTCAGCCCTATTTCTCTGTGGTAGCTGATAGCGGGACTGCTGTGGGCATCACACAATTTCTGACCAACGAGGTTGGCTATCTGCCGGATAAGGTGATCATTGCCGACGGCATGCCAGAGGAAAATAGAGAGATGATATTGAGGGAATTGAGCGAGAACCTGGAGTGCATCATCAAGCCTGATGTGATCTTTGAGCAGGATTCGCACCTGATAAGAGAGAACCTGAAGAGAGGACACTCGCTCGTCCTGCTGGCTAGTTCTCTGGAGTGGCCGATAGCATCGGAATCTAGTGCTATAATACATATAACCGTTTCCTTCCCTTCCTTTAACAGGCTCATCCTAGACCAAAATTATGCTGGCTACCGGGGTGGTCTGAGGCTCATGGAGGATATAGTGAGCAAATACTGCGGACCGCTCTAACCGGGCCATACAGCATTATTTTTTTGGTTGCTCAGCATCCATGACCACTCCAATCTAACCGAATGAAATAGCGGGGAGCCAATTTTTCTCTCCAGGTAATCTGCTCGATCATGTGGTTTCTTCAACATAATCCGTATGTCGCCCATCATGGCCGCGACCTTGAGCTTGCGGAAACCCAAGATATAATATAATCATAGTCAGCGAAATTCCAGCAATTTGGCGGCAGGTTAGCTTTGGCTGCGGATCCGAATTGGATTATAGCATTTTGCCGCTATAAGGACCTTTATCTCTACAAAAAGGGTCTATGGATTATGCCCGAAAGAGCAAGGACGCGTCAGCCGTCCTTGGA
>DAWB01000028.1:11081-11488 GCA_002505805.1 Methanosaeta sp. UBA80
CTAACCAAGACCGTCGGCAATACCCCTCTGGTAAGATTGAACAGAGTAACAAAGGGATTGGAAGCCACCGTTCTCGTAAAGCTGGAGTCCTTCAATCCCCTGAGCAGCGTCAAAGACAGGATCGGCGTGTCCATGATCGAGGCTGCCGAAGAGGCAGGACACATCAAAGAAGATACCATAATCCTCGAGCCGACTAGCGGCAATACCGGCATCGCTCTTGCTTTTGTCAGCGCCGCCAAGGGCTACAGGCTGAAGCTGGTCATGCCGGAGACGATGTCAATAGAACGCCGCAAGCTGCTCCGAGCCTTGGGAGCGGACATAGTCCTGACTCCCGGAAGCCAGGGGATGAAAGGAGCAGTGAGCACAGCCGAGGAGATGCTGGCTAGAGATCCTCGTTACTATTACAT
>DAWB01000235.1:0-3485 GCA_002505805.1 Methanosaeta sp. UBA80
TCTGGGCCTGCTCGGCGAAGAGAAGATGCAGTTCGTCCGGGAGGCAGGGATGATAAAGAGGCAGGGATTTCAGGGCAGCAGATGGGATGCCCTAGAGCTCTGCCGGAGGGCTTTTTGGATCATATGGAGCACCAATGCGGCGGTCATAATTAAATGGGGCGGCGGTTTTTGAGAGACTATCGCGGCATTGACAGGGCGGAAAGATCTCCTGGCCCAGGCCATGCTTTGATTCAAGCTTTGTGAGCCCTTTCTGATTCTTAAATCATTTCGCGGATATTTTTGAGTTTTCTCTCCCAGATGTGATTTGATAAATCCTGATTCAAAGACAAGAAAATTCAACAGCAATGAACTATCGGTACTGCAACATAGACATCTACTTAAGCCAGAATACACTCTGTTGTCCGGAGCAGACTTCATGATAAAGCGGCAGAGGCAAAACCCTTGAAAGCATTCTGGGAGATCTTGCGGCCATTCAACTGCCTGATGGCATCAGCAGCGGCCATGATCGGCCTGGCCCTGGCGGGAGGAATAGAGCCAGAGCCCGCCCTCCTCATCTTCATCATTGTCTTTCTTGTTACCGGAGCGGGAAACGCCATCAACGACTACTATGATAAAGATATAGATGCCATCAACCGGCCGGCCCGGCCCATTCCCAGCGGCAGGATATCCCCACCAGCAGCATTCCGCTATTCTGTGGCCCTCTTTGTAGCCGGCTGCCTCCTTGCCTGGTGGATCAACCCGATCTGCCTGATTCTGGCCGCCTGCAACTCCGCTCTGCTCTTTCTTTATGCCCGAAACCTCAAGGCCATGCCTCTATCGGGCAACATAACCGTGGCCTTCCTGACCGGCTCGACCTTCCTTTTTGGCGGCGCTGCGGTGGGAATGCAGGGTCTGCTGTCCAATCTAATACCATTCTTCCTCTCCTTTCTGGTGAGCATGAGCCGGGAGATAGCCAAGGACATAGAGGACATGGCCGGAGACGTGGCCGGAGGGGCCCGAACCCTGCCCATACTGGCGGGAGAGCGGATCTCCCGGGCCCTGGCGGCAGGATTCGCTCTGACCGCTATGGCTCTCAGCTTTCTTCCTCCTTTGGGGAGGGGATATCTGGCGGTGGTAGCCGTGGCGGATATACTCTTTTTATTATCGGTGAAGAAGATCCTGCAGGGCGATGCCACGGGAGCGCAGAAGGCGCTGAAGAAGGGAATGGCGGTGGCGCTGGTGGCATTTTTGGCGGGAGCTATGCTTCCCTGAATCAGATCCTGGAGAAAAATGGGGGCGGCTGGAGTCCGAGGAGAAACCAGCCATGAGAGCTGCTCCCATCGAGGGATTATGAGGATGGCAAAAAGCGGCGAAAGGCTTCCGCTTTCCGGGCGGGCATTCGCAGACACTGCCCTCCCCCGGCCTTAATCCGGCACCCCCGCGCTCTCCCCTCCTCTCGCCTAGGGGGTGCCTGCCCCGCTCCGGTCGGCCTTGGGGCTCGATTTTTCATAGGAAATGCCAGGCTTTCAGGACTTTAAACTGCTTTTCCTGGGCAGAAAAGCAGAAAATAATTTAAGCTATCTGGCTAATTATATTCTGTGACCGTCTTTAGAGCTTATGATGTTCGGGGCGTTTATGGCACCGAGCTTACGGAAGATCTGGTGAGAAGAGTTGGCCAGTCCTTCGGCTCATTTGCCGGAGGAGGCGGGGTGGCCCTGGGAAGAGATACCAGAATCAGTGGACCATCTCTGCAGAAGGCATTTTTGGAAGGGCTTCTCGGCACAGGCTGCAGCGTCTACAGCTACGGCGTCATTCCCATCGCCGTCATCAGCTTCATCACCAGCAGACAGGGGCTTAAAGCTGCAGCCTATATCTCCGCCTCCCACAATCCTCCGGAGTATAATGGAGTGCGCTTCAGGACCGGCGATGGATATGGCCTGCTTTATAAGCAGTCAACCATAATGAAATTCTATAAGGAGGGCGGCTTTATCCAGGGCCAGGGGCGGCTGAAAGAGGGCCCGGCCCAGGCGGCCATAGATGATTACGGCCAGTATGTGAATGAACTGCTCCATTTCGATCGCAGACTCAAAGTGGTCCTGGATATGGGCAACGGCTCGGCCTGCAGCATGGACTCTTTTTACCGCAATTTGGGCCTGGACTGTAGAGTGATCAACGGAGAGATGGACGGACTATTCTCCGGACGGGGACCGGCCCCCAATGAGAAGTCCTTGCAGCCCGCCTGCCAGGAGGTCTTGAGGACAGGATCCGATTTCGGAGTGGGATTTGATCCCGACGCCGATCGGGGGATGATCATCGATGATCTGGGCCGGGTCCTGCCTCCGGAAAAGGTGGCTATAATCATCGCCCGGCGGCGTTATAAGGCCGGCGACACTATCATCTCCGGCTTCGACTGCTCCATGATGCTGGAGCGGGAGCTGGAAAAGGATGGAATTCATGTAATAAGAGAGAGGGTGGGGGATGTATTCGTGGCCAACCGGGTCAAGAACGAGGGCGCAGTACTGGGGGTGGAAAGAAGCGGCCACTTCTTCCTGCCCGAGTTCCAGTACTCCGATGATCCCTTTGCCATGAGCCTGGTCCTGGCCGAGATCATATCCCGGGGCGAGAAGCTCTCAGTCCTCGCGGATGAGATACCCGACTATCCCTACCTGCAGAAGAGCATCAGGATTGAGGGGGATCCCTCTGCCGCAATGCAGCGGCTAAAAGAGGCTCTCTCGGCTATGGAACCGAATACACTGGACGGCCTGAAGATCACCACCGAAACTTGCAGCGTATTGATCCGCCCCAGCAACACCGAGCCCATAATCAGGCTTTACATCGAAACCAGCAGAGATGATATGGCCGAGCTGGAAGAGCATTACCTGGAGCTGATCCGAAAGGCGGTAAAGCCCTAAGCAATCTATTTAATACTGCCAAGCCCCTTTCATCATATTGCCATGGCCCAAGCTGATATTAGCGCCAAATATAAAGACGTCTGCGTCCTCATCCCCACCCTTAATGAAGAGGAGTCCATAGGGCCGGTTATCAAGGAGTTCCAGGCCATGGGATTTCAAAACATCCTTTTAGCAGACGGCCACAGCACCGACGGCACTGTGGATATCGCCAGAGCCGCCGGCTCACGCATCTTCGTTCAGTCCGGCTCGGGCAAGGGCCAGGCCATGAAAGAGGTCTTCGAGGTGATAGAAGAGGAGTACATACTTCTCATCGACGGAGACGGGACCTATCTTCCCTCCGAGGCCCCTGCCCTCCTTGAGCCGGTGATGAAAGGAAGGGCAGAGCATGTGGTGGGCAATCGGCACGGCCGGATGCAGGGCGGCGCTCTAAAGCGCCTGAACATGTTCGGCAACAAGATGATCAACTTCTTCTTCTCCACCATCTATAGAGTCCGTTTGACCGACATCCTCTCCGGCTACAGGGCTTTTACCAGGGAGGGCATACATAGCCTGGACCTCTCCACCCCCGGTTTTGAGATCGAGTCGGAGATGACC
>DAWB01000235.1:3518-11199 GCA_002505805.1 Methanosaeta sp. UBA80
CCTGAAGATCATCCTCACCATCTTTCGCATGGCCAAGACGGAAAATCCCATGTTCTACTTCGGCCTTATTGGCTCTTTCTTTGCCGCAGCCGGCTTTCTCATCGGTCTTTATGTGGCCAGGGACTGGCTTTACTATCGCATAGACCATATCCCTCTCACCATACTCACTGCCATTCTGATCATCGTGGGCTTCCAGCTATTCCTGATAGGCATGCAGGGCGATATGATGGCCTCCATGCACCGGGAGCTGATCCGGGAGCTGCACAGGAAGAAGTGATTGCACAGGAAGAAGTTTTTTTAGATTCCTTCTTCGGATCATTCAGGAAATGCTCTCAGCAGTTCCCGAAAAAAGAAAAAATGGAGCTTCCGGTGTCTCAGCGAAACTCCAGTCTGGCATCGTCCATGGCCTCGAAGAGGTAGGCCATCCCCGGCATAAGGGTCTCGTTCTCGCCCAGATGGGTCCAGCCTGAGGGCTCATACTTCCAGACGAAGGCGGAGACCATTCCCTCATCCACCGCCTCAGGATAGCTGTATCTCTTATGCTTGACATTGACGGTGATGTTCTCCAGGGCCACGGTCTGGTTCACAGGAAGGCCCACCATATTCCAGCCGGGATGCAGATCCAGGCGATGGGGGAGGTCCACCGGCTTTCCGGCTATCTCCAAGGTGAAGTTGTCCGAGCTGTCTATGAGCAGCCCCTCACCGGGATAGAAGCTGGTCACATTTACCAGTTCTCCATCCTTCATATTAAAATCCCAGCCCTGGCCGGCTATGGTGAATATGCTGCGATAGGGCTTGTTGGACAGGTACTTTGATGCCTTTGGATCATTGGGCCGGAGATAAATGGATACGGCATTCCAGCCAGCTGTGATGTTGATGCTCTGGAGCTGGCCGGGGATGATCACATACTCGATTGAAAATCTCCTCTCTTCACCCAGCCTGGGCCGGATCACAGGCCACATCACCTTCTTTTTATCACCAATGACATATTCGTCATGCCAGACGGTCAGTCCATCCTCCTTGACCACTACCTTGTCGGCGTCTTTAGGAAGCAGGGCCTCGCCTATGATCGCCGGAGGGGCATTGAGACTTAGAGTGCCTCCGTTGCTATCGCTCTCAATCCAGTATACCCAGTCGGTAGCGCTCTCGTTTTCAGGAGTTATGGATGTCTCGACAAAGCTGGCATTATCTATGGTTGCATTGGAGGGCAAGGTTTTGATGCGGTAGGGGAGAGCAGGCGACCGGGGCAGATAAGGCCGGAAGCTGGGGTCGCCCAGCATCATATCCATATAAGCAGTCTGATTTAGCATCTCAGAGATGGACTCATCCCAATCGGGCAGGCTCTCATCGTAGTCCGATATCTCTTTAATGTTCTCTGCTCCCTGAAACTTCAGGCGGTAGAGGTTATCGGCTTCAAGCACCGCTTCTCCCACCGTGGCATTCTCATAAACCAGAGATTGATAAAATCTCTTGATATAGTCCTCGGAGAGGAAGATCCAGGAGAGGGAGGACTCACCAATATAATTAACCGCCCCGGCCCGGATAAAGGAAAGGGCAATGGAATCCTCAAGTTTGAGAGGGATGTACATCCTGGTTCCGGTCACATTGATATAATATCCTTTCAGATTCGCAGTGACACAGGCATCGGTTGTGGTGGTCTGGGGAGATAAGATTAGGTCTTTTACATGGCCTGCGGTGAGAGTGACATCCATCATCGACCAATCCGATAGCCCCCACTGGTCTTCAGAGCCGTGATTGTTGAAGGTGACTATATTCTGGCCGTTGTTCATCTGGGAGACGGCCTGCTGGTAGGTGGCTTCCTCGTAGCGCAGGTCTTTGACCTCCAGTCCCCCATCCCTCAGATAATCCCTGATTCTCATGGCTATGGGCGACTGGGGGAAGGAGAGAGGAGGCGAAGAGATGACCAGAGCACTCTTCTTCCAGGAGCCGTTCAATTGATCGTAGGCCAGGGTTCTGGCCAGAAGCTGGGATGCATCATAAACCGAGAGGGCCATGATCCTTCCCACTGCTACCTTGCTGTAGTTGCCCTCGTCCAGGAAGAGCTGATAATCCCGGAAGATCTCGTACTCCATGACCTCGTCAACCTTCTGGGTCAGGCCGGTGGATATCAATGGCATCGATCCGGGATCTCCTACCACCATCAGATAGCGGGGAGAGATCTTTAGATCCTCGACCTTCTGATTCAGCGACTCCTCCTCGGCAGATGGATCGATCTGCTGGGGGTCGCTGGCCACATCCAGCAGAGCTGCCCGGCGGGCTGCCGCTGCGGCGGGAGCCAGCAGGGAGAGGCGCGGTACCTTGGTATGGCTGAAAGCGGTGATATTCAATGCCGGAGTGTTGGATAGAACTTCTACGGTGTAATTCTTGGTTTTGCGGACAGCACCATCTCCTGCCTCGATATTAAATGTCCATCTTCCAGGGGTGAGCATCTGCACCTGAACATCATAGAGCTTATCCGGCTCCATATCAGTGATCTCCAGCCTGCCGCTACCCCGCTCCGGGCTGTAGAGATTGATGGCGGTGTAAGCCGCCTCACGGTCCAGGCTCCAGGAGATGTTGGTCCTGCCGGAATAGATCCAGACGGGATAGGTCAGATTTATGGCCGGAGGATCATCCAGGTTCCTCAAAGTATGATTGTAGGAGTATCCCTCATAGGCTACAGTGGCCCCCCGATCCAGCCCATCTTCCCAGCCAGAGTCCATGGGATAGAGCAGCTCCACATCCACATTCAGGCTGGATGACTGACCGGGCTCAAGGCGGCTTATGCTCCAGCGAAGCAGGGAGCCGTTGAGGAAGGAATTCACAGCATCGGAGGGCTGTCCGCTGTAGGGATCGGTTATATTGACCTGGCCAGCATCCGCTCGGGGCCATTTTATGAGGCGGCCCATGGGGAAGGTGTCCAGCAGCCTCACACCGAGGAGCCTCTCTTTTCCGGTGTTGCTGAGGGTGATATTGAGCCTGACGATCTGGCCTATCTCCTCCGCCGGAACCTGGCTCGGGCTCAATTCCATTCTCACCAGCAGATCCTCTGCAAAGGTCCTTTTAACCGATGGACTGGACTGGGGCAGGAGCAGAGATAGGTCTCGGGAGTTGGCATAAACCACCATATCCGGGCTCTCGCCTCTCCGCCTCATCTCCTCGATGAGCATTCTCTCTGATGCATCCTGCCAGGTGATATTCATCCGGCTCAAGTTCTCTTTGATCTTAGCGGAGATGGGCCCGGCCAGGGCTGCATTTCTGACCCCCAGACGCTGAACAGCCGCCTCAGTCTCGAACGGCATCTGCTCGCCTACATATAGAACAGGCCAGTTGAGATAAGAGGCAATGGGTGCGGCAGTTAGAGCGGCGCTATAATTCTCGCCTATGATCACAGCTCCCGGGGAACTCTTCCAGCGCCGGCTGATCTTCTCCGCCAGATCATAGCTATTATTGGCCTCTAGCTTCCGGTCATATTTCCAGGAGACATTGCCTATGGCCAGGCTCTCTCCCTCCATCTGTCCCAGCAGCCAGTTGGCTGCCGGCGATGGCGGCTCCAGCTCCGCCCAGAATGGGGTATGGACCACATCAAACTCAAAGGCCAGGCCGTATGCTCCGAAGCTATTCAGGTCCTCCACATATCTTACCGCACCCTCCACATTCTGGGTGGATAGAATATAGGCCAGGTAATCGTCGCTCAGTCGGACATAAACCGGCTTTTCACTGAGAAGGCAGACCTCACCCACCTCCTGAGCGGAGAGCGGAGAGATCACCATGAAGTCCGCTGCCTGAGATATCCGGGCGAAGTTATATCCCTGAACCCGGTCGAAGGGTTTATCCAGGGCCGCTGCCAGTTTGACCGGGCCGAGATCGGTGGTTATATTGCGAGCATAATCTACGATTTCCATGACCTGGTCCTGCTTCCACTGCCTCCATCTCTCCAGGTTGTAGCTGTTGGAATAAACTTTGCTCAAGTCTATACCGGTATCCTGATAGAACTTTTCTTTGCAGAAATTGCAGTAACAGTAATTCTCATCTTGAAATCCGAAATTGTAAAGGACCACGCCGTCTGCTTTGTAGTCGTCGATCAGCGTCTCGATGTAATTGTAGAGGTTATCCTTTGCCCCCTGGTTGACCGGGCAGTACAGGGTGGCATTTCCACCTATATCGGGATTGGCAACCTGAAGCAGACTTCTGTCGATTCCGGAGTTGCTGCTTATGGGAAGATCAAGGCCAGCCTCAGCCAGCATGACATCTATGGCTTCAGGCAGCTTTGATAATTCCTCCAAGGAGGCTTTCTCGGCAGAGAGAGGGACCTCCAGGCCTGCGGTGATATAAACCTTGAGGCCGTCTTTATGAGCCGACTCGGTCAGATCCTTTACCTTATCTCCGGACCCATGAATGGTTATGGCGCTGATGTTGGCGCTCTTAAATGCGCTCAATATGGCCGGCGCTCCATATCTCTCCAGATCGGACTGCTCCACCCATCCGTTTCTCTCCCCGGCCTGGACCTCTTGAGGAAGAACCAATAGGGGAGTCCTGACAGTCTCATTCTCCTCGGACCATATGGCAAGAGGCGTTGCAGCTATGGCAGTGTGCCAGTCGTCTGCTCCTATCAGGATCACATCCTCGATCTCGCCCTTAACTCCCCTCTCCAGGGGGCGATCATCTGATAGCGCCTGCCCGATGCAGGATATGATCAATATGAATAGCAATGGATGTTGCAGCTTCATGCTCTCACCTCTTCGGTTTCAATGCCTGCATCATTAAGGGGCTGGAGATATCTCATATCGATATCGCCGATATAGAGGGCCTTATTCAGGGTGATATTTTTTCCGGCCAACTCGGCCACTGCAGCCTTGGCTTTTTCTGTGGCCTGGCCCTGGCAGACCACCATGGGCATGCCGGAGGCTTGGGCTATTTGATAAGCCCGGAATAGGTCTGGCGAAGTGGTGCCGCATAAAACCGCACTCTCGCTTCCATTGATCCAGATATCAGCCGCATAAATCCAGGACTGCTCATAGAGGCTGTCCCCCCCAATACGTTTTATGCCGGCGTCATTGAGATTCCCTTCTACATCATCTGAGACTATGGATTCATTTCCCAGAATCAAAACCTCGGAGTATTCCTGCAGCTTCTCCAGGTCCTCACTTTGTATCCTGCCCTTTTCAGTGGTGATGAGATCAAAATCAACTGTTTCATTGCCCATGCGGCTGGCGGAGACGATTGTGCTGTAGAGGAAGTCGTCTCCGGTCAGCACAACCATGCCCTTGGGCTGGACCACATTTATTGTGGCGGTCTCCTCGGGCATGGGAATGCCGTGGGAGTCCATGAGCCTGAATATGAGCGGATATTCGCCGCCACTCGAGGCCAGCATGGTGAAATTGGCAATTCCCGGCCTCTTTGGTCCGACTTTGACAATCTGGGCGGAAGGTATGACCATGAGATCTGATGGCGTGATTATTCCCACCATCACCTCTTCCTCAACATCAAGGAGGATTTTGAAGGACCCTTTATAGGTCCGATTGACCACCAGCGTCTCCGGCACTCTGATATCCACACTGTATCCCCGGACCTCCACGGCGAAGCTTACTATAGCCTCTACAGAGGAGTTCTTCGACCTGTTGCCGAGGGAGGTGGCGGTGATGGTGAGATTCTCCCTGCGTCCAGGCTTAGTGGTTTCTATGTGCAGTTTCATGCTGTGAGTAGCAGACGGATCCAGCGCCAGGTCATAGGGAAACTCCACCGTCTCTTCGCCGTCCAAGAGGCTGGCACTCCAGCCTTCCGGGAGCGGTCCGCAATCTATGGAGGCCACATCACGAAATGCGCCCAGATTATTGACCGCCAGATCGAATTCCGCTATATCCTCGGCTCCGGCAGAGATGTCAGCGGACTTGGCATCGTTTATGGTCATGCTCATTCCGTAGCTCTCCTGGGCGATGGCCGTCAAATCGAATTCGATTCTTATGGGAATAGACGGCGGTGCACTGTCCAGCAGGTATAGAAATCCGGTATAACTTCCCGGCTTGGTCTCCGGCGGCAAAACAAAAAAGATCTTTATCTCAGTTTCATCTTCGGGAACAAGCGGCTCCTCCTCGGGCATATCCAGGAATATGTAGCCTTTGGCGGTCCCGCTCATCTCCGTCTTGGAGATCTCATGGATGGTGGAGTCCCCGGTATTGGTCACCTTAAGAGTTCTTTCCACCAGGTCGCCGGGATGGAGCACCACATCGAACCTATCTTTGTCTGGAGACAGCTGGGCAGAGCTGACTGCAGCAAGCAGGAACAGAATAACAATTGGGTATATTGGCCTCATCAAACACCACACTGCTGGCACGATCCGGATTTTGCCATAGTTGCTATCCCACTTTCGTTTACCGTTTTAAGTTCTCTCCCAAAGGAATAAATAACCTTCTGCTTCTTACAGCCTTATTATGCAAAACAAGCAGTCATAGGTGTTTGCTTGGAGCCTGAGAAAGCAATTCTGGTGGCCACGCCCTTCAAGAAGCGGGGCAAGAGCAGTCTGAAGATCAGCGATTTTATATTCGCTCTCTCCCTGGACCTGAAATGGGGGCCGCCGGAGAAGGTGAGATCCCTTCTAAGGGAAGCAGAAGCTGAGGGCATGGTAAAGATGGATGAGCAGATGGTCGATGCTCTCTTTGATCCGGCTGCAGTGGAGGTTCCCCTGGGATTCAAGCCCTCTACCGAGGAGGGGATACTGGATCAGGGAATCAGGCTGATCACCTCGCATACCGGCATGAGCCGAAAAGAGGTCATAGCAGCCGCCAACGAAAAGCAGGATTCCCTGAAAAAGCTGGTGGAACTGGATGCTGTGGTCCTGCTCCTGGCCCGGGAGATGGGCATTGATGTGCGAGAGCTGGCCGGCCAGGCCTATCAGAACCTTCTGGCCCGGGCCGGGGATCAAAGCAAAGTGTGCGATGGGGATGCAAAAGGCATAACTCAATGATTAAATCGATTTTAGCTGCATCAGAAGGTCTTTATGAGCCATGAGGAGAAAGAGACAAAGATAACCCTTTACCAGCTGCTGGGCATAACCAAGGAGCGTGCCGATGAGATCGCCCGGATGGTGCGAGCCTCATTCTCTGAGTCCAGTGGGCCGACGGAGTGGATCGTGAAGCTGGCGGAGGAGTTTCAGATCGAAGGGCCGGAGCTGGCGGAGGCCTTTGCCTGCGGATGGTTTGCCGGAAAGTATGCCGGGGTATCCGAGGTCTTCCAGACGGTGCAAAAGGAGATGGACAGAAGGGAGGCGGATATGGCACTGGAAAAGGAGAAGCAGAGCCGTTACCCTCCCCCGGACGGCTACGCATAATCGCAAGCTTAATCTCCTATGGGAAGAGGAGAATGCCTTTATGACCCCCAGGGTTCTCTTTACCACAGTTTACAGAAACAGCTCCGAGCCTTACGACTACATCGGAGCCAATACCAGGTCATGGTTTAGGTTTTACTGGCCCCGAATCCAGTCCTTCGGCCTGCGTTTTCTCAAGCAGAACATCCCCGAGCTGGAGATCCTGGAGTTTCCCACCTGGGAGGAGTACCAGAAGAAGCTAGAGGAGGGATGGGATGTGGTGGGGCTCTCTTTCTATCTCAGCGAGACCCATGAGGCCTTGGAGATGGCGGAGGCAGCACGGGCAGCGGGAGCGGGAGAGGTCTGGGCCGGAAACTA
>DAWB01000097.1:0-719 GCA_002505805.1 Methanosaeta sp. UBA80
TGGACGAGCCCTCCATCGGCCTGCATCAGCGAGACAACTCCCGGCTTATCGAGACCCTCAAGAAGCTCAGGGACCTCGGAAATACCCTCATTGTGGTCGAGCATGATGAGGAGACCATCCGGTCTGCCGATCATGTGCTGGACATAGGCCCCGGGGCGGGAATTCATGGCGGCTATGTGGTGGCGGAAGGCCGGCCGGAGGAGATCGAGGCCAATCCCGCCTCCCTCACCGGCCAGTACCTCGCTGGGGAGAAGAGGATCGATCCTCCAACCAAAAGGCGAAAGAGCAGATCTTTTATCCGCCTGCTGGGCTGCCGGGAGAACAACCTGCAGAAGATAGATGCGGCCATACCTCTGGGAGTCTTCACTGCCGTCACCGGAGTCTCCGGATCGGGCAAGTCCACCTTGATCTACGACACCCTCTACCGGGCTCTGATGAAGAAGATCTACAAGTCCAGCAGCGAGCCGGGGCAGTATGACAAGATGACCTTTGACCAGGAGGTGGACAAGGTTATAGTCATAGACCAGAGTCCCATCGGCCGCACCCCCCGCTCCAATCCCGCCACCTATACCAAGATCTTCGATCCCATTCGCCAGGCCTTTGCAGAGACCAAGGAGGCCCGAGTTAGAGGTTACAAGGCGGGGCGCTTCTCCTTCAACCTGCGGGGAGGGCGCTGCGAGGCCTGCCAGGGAGACGGCCTGATCAAGATCGAGATGAAC
>DAWB01000097.1:818-8375 GCA_002505805.1 Methanosaeta sp. UBA80
GCCATAAAAAGCAAGCTGGACACCCTTTTGGGGGTGGGCCTAGGATATATCAAGCTGGGGCAGAGCTCCACCACCCTCTCCGGTGGCGAGGCCCAGAGGATCAAATTGACGCGCGAGCTGGCCAAGCGGGGCACAGGTCGCACGGTCTATCTGCTTGACGAGCCGACCACGGGCCTGCACTTCGATGACGTCAAGAAATTGATCTCCGTTCTGGACGGACTGGTGGCCAAGGGCAATACTGTGGTGGTGATAGAGCATAATCTGGATGTGATCAAGTGCGCCGACTACATCATCGATCTGGGCCCGGAGGGAGGCAGTGGCGGAGGGCGGATCGTGGCCGCAGGAACCCCGGAGGAGGTGGCGGCAGTGAAGGAGAGCCATACGGGGAGGTACCTGAAGATGAGGATAAAGGCCCACCGCCGGTGAGAAAAGCAAGAGGTGGGGTAGGAGAGAGAGAAAGCAAGGCGGCCTTGGCCATGGCCCCCCATCCTGGAGATCTCCGAAAAGGATAACTATCTCCAGAGCATACATAATTATTAATTGTGAGGAAGTGCCGATATGCCTGTCACCTTTGAGCCCCATAAGCGGCTGGAGACCCTTGAGGATTATCTAAATAGAATTCACACCAATTTGCCCTTAGAGGAGATCAGAATTCAGCTTCTCCGCTGCAGGATAGTGGGCTACAGCCTGGCGGCGGAGATAAATGAGCCGGCTTATTCCCGTGATTATATCGATCAGCTCTTCCGCCGGATCTACCAGAGTCTCTCCGAAAAGTACGGCCAGGAAATAGTCGATCCCTATCTGGACCCCTGCGCCTCTCAGTATCAAATCCTGGACGAATTGAAGTCTTATCTCTCCACGGATATGGGGGAGCGTTTTATGATATTCGTCCGCTCCAAATTTAAGCAGGCCTTTGTTCCCACCCTGCGCCTCTTGACCGATCTCTGCCGGAAAGAGGACAAGTACTCCTGGGAGGAGGTGAAGGCTGAGCTCCAGGAGATCATGCAGGAGATGGATGTGGATGTGACCTGGGTGGAATGTGAGGAGCGGCTGGAGAGATATATGAAGAAGATAAAGCCGATTATGGATCTGGAGTGATCATAGCAGATTCAGCAATTTGCATAAGCTGGACACATATTTCCATCATCCTTTTTCGATTCTCAACTGTTTAGGCTCTGCCGGTCTGACCCTCCAGCCGCAAGAGCCTTTCTTTTACATCCCGGCCATAGGCATAGCCGCCAGGGCCGTCTTTGGCCAGCACCCGGTGGCAGGGAATGAGTATGGCGAAGGGATTGGCGGCCATGGCCCGGCCCACAGCTCGTGCTGCGCCGGGGCTTCCGGCAAGCTCTGCCACCTGACCGTAGGTCATGGTCTCTCCCCGCGGTATGGACCGGACCACGGCATAAATCCTCTTTTGAAAATCGGTGCAAAGGGAGAGATCCAGATCCGCTCGGGGGCAGGGGCCGCCCTGCTCCAGGTAGACGGCTATCTCCTCTGCCAGGCGGCCGGGCCTCTCGGGGGCATCAGGGGAGAAAGAGATCCGCTTAATCCTATTCCCCTGGCGCTCTACCATAAGATTCAGTCCCAGACCGGGGACGGGGGCGCCTTCAGTCATCCCCTGATCATCCCTTGATTATCTCCCGAAAGGTCCTGACCCGGCCCAGCTCTATGAACTTTACCTCCAGGCTGGTCGTGTCCAGAATAGCCACGCTGGAAAGGCCAGTCAGATATCCCCATATCTCCCCGGGATTGACCAGGAGGGTCTTGCCGTATCTGGTGGACTCCGCCCGGTGGTTGTGGCCTCGCACTACCACATCGTATATCTGGGAGGCCACAACTGCCCGGACCAGGGGCTCTTCGGTGCCGTGAAGAAGGGCGATCTTGAGGCCGTCTGCTTCTATCTCCCCGAAGTCGCCCAGATACTCTCCTCCTATACGGGCGAACTCGAGGGCCAGGCCTGCCCGGTCGCCGTCGTTATTGCCGTAAACCAGCTTTATCGGAATGCCCAGCCCCTCGAAGACGTAGCAGTTGCCTGAGCCTATCATGTCCCCGGCAAACAGGATCAGATCAACTTTTTGCTCGGAAAATATGCGCAGGGCGTCCTTGACCCTCTGTATGCTGTCGTGGGCATCAGATAAAATTCCTATGAGCATCTTGTTTCACCATAGAGCCGGATGGAGATCCGGAGTTGATGGATAGAGAGGGGATCGGGGGAGATAAAGATTGAGGAGAGAGGATTGAGGAGAGAGGATTCGTCTAAAGAGAGAGATGACAGCCGATCCAGGGGCCGAGGCTCTAAGAAAGATAGCGGGGACAGAAGAGCCGCTAGATCAGGCCAAGGCGGATACAGGTAAGGCCAGAGAAGTGAGGTTCCTTGCAAAGGCAACAATGAAAATTGCAGGCCAACAGAGCTTGTTCTGCAAGGATATCAACCGGCATTTTCGCGCATATGAGCTGCAATTGAGAGAGGTATGAGATCTCTGGCATGGCAGATGCGGCAACTGCGGCTGTGCGATCTTAAGCCCACTATCTCTGCTTTTATGGCTTACTGCCCTTGTCTCAACTCACAAGCTCCTTTCCGGACCTTCACTGCTCCTTAATGCCCCTAAATAATAGGATCAGATAATGTCTTATCCTTAAATGTGCAGATTATGATAAAGGGAAACAAATCAGATCCTTGAAACAAAAAAAAGCAAAGCAGCGCAACAGGAGACTGGGGAATGAACTGGAGCATGATATCGGCTATCCTCATCTTATCCTTGATGGGGAGTGCCGCTGCATTGGAAATGAGGAATGGTGTAGAGATGAGGCCAGGAGAGGCTGCAGCAGAGAGTAGGTTTGATAGAGGATTTGGCGAGCCCTGGGTTGGAGGAGATCCGCCTTCATTGAATTCATTCAGCTACGGATCTTCCTATAGACCGAGATACTGGAGCTGGTGGGACGATCCGTTCTCCTATTACAGCCATCAAGGCAAGACCTACCGTCCTTACCAATATTACTATTACCACTACCCTGGCGATAGCTGGTATCCATACACATATCGCTACTATTGGTATCCTTACTATAGCCCCTACTGGTGGTACTGGTAAATTTGAGAGAGAGGCGATCTGATGGATTGGGATCGCCTCCGCTTTTCTTTAGCCAAACCGGCAATCTCAGTCATTTCATCAACTTNNTAGAGGTAGAAGCTGGCTCGACCCCAATTGACCAGCCGGCGGGAAAAGCCAGGCAGCCGGGCCACCTCTTCCATTAAGGGCCTGATCAGCACATTCGCCTCGATCTCTGCCGCTACAACTCCAATGGCCAGCTGAATCTCCAGGGGTGGGCGGATGGAGTAAATCAGCCCAGCCCCTCGATACAGCTCCAGGCGGGGCGAGAATATGTCATCCTTCTCCACCTTCAGGCCCGCGACAAGCCGCTCCTCCCGGTCG
This sequence comes from Methanosaeta sp. UBA80, assembly GCA_002505805.1. Taxonomy (GTDB): domain Archaea; phylum Halobacteriota; class Methanosarcinia; order Methanotrichales; family Methanotrichaceae; genus Methanothrix. Next base: position 4,250 of record DAWB01000097.1, read on the forward strand.
GTAAGGGTCACCTGCAATCCCTGAGCCGCCAGGAGCCCTGCTACCTGGGAATAGTAGCCCACTCCCACCTCCACCACCCTGCCCCGGTAATTTCGGGCGATGTAGCCCGCCAGGTCCTCTGCGCCCCGCATTGAAGATATGGATGTGGCCATTAGATGTCTCCCGTAAACCGCAGATCTTCCTATATCTGCCCTGTGCGCAATAATTATTAACATATATCACTATATAGCTAAGCCAGCAATGAGGGGGAAAAGCTATTGCAGTCAGATGTACTTGTGTCTAGTCCTTCGGGCTATGGAGACGATTTTGGCCTGCCCAAGATCCTGGTGATCGGTTGCGGTGGGGCGGGAAACAATGCCGTGAGCCGCCTGGCCCGCTATGGCCTGCCAGGAGCGAGAACCCTGGCCATAAACACGGACAACCAGCAGCTCCAGTGCGCTTGGGCCGATGCAAAAATTCTCATCGGCCAGAGGCTGACCCGGGGCATGGGCGCGGGGGGAGATCCGGAGCTGGGCCGCAGAGCGGCAGAGCTGGCTGCACCGGAGCTGGAGGGCATCTTAAAGGATGCCGATCTGGTGTTCGTTCTGGCGGGCCTCGGTGGGGGGACAGGCACAGGATCGGCTCCGGTGGTGGCTCGCCTGGCCCGGGAGAGGGGAGCAATAGTGGTCGCCCTGGTCACCACTCCCTTCCATCTGGAAAAAGCAAGGGTATTTGCCGCCGAGGAGGGGCTGGAGCTTCTTCGAAGCCATGCCGATACCTCTATTGTCATGGACAACAACCGTCTTCTCCAATGCGCGCCGCACCTGCCGCTGGAGGATGCCTTCTCCTTTGTCGATGAAATCATAGCCGATATTGTATCGGGAATCTGCGAGACCATAACCCAGCCTTCTCTTATCAACCTGGACTATGCCGACCTGTGCACCGTCATGAGATCGGGCGGAGCCTCTTTCATGTTCGTGGGAGAGGCCAGTATGAAGAGCAGCCCGGAGAAGATCGTCCGGGCCGCCCTCAAAAATCCCTTGCTCGATGTGGACTATCGCGGCGCTGGAGCGTGCTTGCTTCATCTGACCGGAGGACCGGATATGAGCATGAAGGAGGCGGCGGCCATAGCCGGTGCTCTGACCCAGGAGCTGGACCCCAAGGCCAATGTGATCTGGGGAGCCAGAATCCGGCCTGACCTTGCTGGCAAGGTCAGGCTGCTGGCCATCATCACCGGGGTGAAATCCGCCCAGGTCCTATCTGCCACCCGCCAGGAAGGAGAGCGCCCGTCTCCTACGAGAGCCGAACGGAAAAAGATGGATGAACTCTCCCCTAAGCTGGATAGGATAAGATGAACGAGCTACTGTTATTCCAGATCCTGGCCCTGGCATTCTCGGTGATTCTGGTGCTGGGGACCATCTACAGCATACGCCTCTATCTGGAGATATGAGCAAGGGATCTGGGATGCAGGCTAAGAGAATTCAGCATATTGAGAATGCCGCCGGATGGATGAGGGCTATGTCGCCTCATTTGTCTCCTTTGGCCTGAGAGCTATCCTTCTCCTTTGGGCGTCAACCTCTGGAACTTCCACAGCCGGTCCAGGCGAGCGGTGGCATCTACTCCCACCTTGGTGGTTATCCCCTCAACGCTGCGCGGATCCAGAGTGCTGCCCCGAACCTTCGGGTGCACCACCAGATCCTCGTCGCCCCTCATGCGGGTGGCGATGGCAAACTCAAGGTCCCGGGAGTCGTATATGTCTATATCAGAATCGACCACAAGCACATGCTTGAGAGACCCGTGGGCCCGGAAGGCGGCCTCGATGGCTGCTTTGGCATCCTCTTCCGTCTCTTTCTCTATCTGGACCACGGCATGGAAGTAGTTGCATCCGCCTTCGGTGAGGATGACGTTCTTTACCCTGGCCACCTCGGAGACGGCTTTATAGATCAGCGGCTCATAGGGAACTCCCATGAGCATCTTGTGCTCGCCTCCCGCCGGAAGAAGCCCATGATAAATGGGGTCCTCCCGGGTCATCATCCTTGTCAGGCGTATGACCGGCTCCTGGCGCACCAGATCCCGGGTGCCGGTGATATCGACGAAAGGCCCCTCCGCTGCCCTTTCCCCGGTTATATATCCCTCTAAAACGATCTCGGCGTGGGGAGCAGGAACACCATTTTCCAGGCGCACCAGCTCCACGGGAGAGCCCCGCAGGGCAGCAGCATAGGAGAACTCCTTCTCTGGAGGAACCCGGGTGGAGGCAGCCATGAGCAAGAGCGGGTCAACCCCAATGGCTATGGCCACAGGAAGCTCCTGGCCGGCGGCAAGAGCGGCTTGATAGAACTGATGGGTATGCCTGCCCGGTACCAGACGGACCGCCAGGCGGTCTCTTCCCAGCACCATCAGCCGGTGGACACAGGCATTGATCTTCTCTCCCAGGAGGCTCACCACCACAGCGGAGGTGATATAGGGCCCTCCATCACCCTTGAAATAAGTCAGAATTGGCAGGCGGGAGAGATCCGGCTTGCTGGCGCACTCCATAAAAGATGATGAGTTCACCTCATGAACTGCTCCCTCATACCCGATCTCTGCCAGATGGGGCACCATTTCCCCCACCGGCACTCCCAGGGCTCTGGCCAGAAGAGAGCGATTGGAGAGGATGTTGAGAGCGCATTTATGACCATCAACATCGCTGAAAAATATGGGGCCCACGCCCCAGGTTCTTTCGGTGACCTCCAGCCGGGAGGATATGCTGTCAGAAACCTCTCTCAATAGATCGTCTCTTTTCAGATGGGCCAAGAACTCCCGGAAGCCATTGACATAGGCCATGGATGCAACTATTGCCTTTTAACTTAAAGAATTTCCCATACCCTCATTTTCTCTTTTTCATTTTAAGGCCCAGATTTCAGACCAGCAGCACGGCGATCAATCCGGAGAGAAAGACTCCGTCGAATGTGCCCGCTCCGCCGATGCTGGCCACCGGTGCTCCCAGATCCCTGATCTCATTCAGATTCATAATATCGGCTCCTAGAAGGGTGCCCAGGGTTCCGCTCACATAGGCGATAAGGAATATAAGGTCATGAGGTGCCCCGGCCAGATAGACCAGAATGATGGCCGATAGAGCCGCGCTTAAAGGGGGGAGAAGGGCAGGGGTTACAATCCCCAGCCCCTTCACCGGCCGGGCCACTTGATTGGTGAGCAGGGCCACAAAGAGGATGGCCAGCAGGACATAAGAGAGAGACTGGGGAAATCGGTGGATCAGGGCTATGGAGATCAGAGATGGTATGACCGCTCCCCCCAGGTTTACTGTCAGGAGGGTACGGCAGCTGACTGCATCCAGAACAGGCACCCGGTAGGATATCCCAAAAGCCCTGACGTACCTCTCCCGCACCATGGGCTCTCTGCACTCCAGATTGGCCAGAGGGATATTGATGCTGCTGCCGAGAAGGCAGGCCAGCAAAACAAACAGTGCCTGGCTCCAGGAAAAGCCGATCTTGGTAAAGGCGGTTCTGGCCAGATCCAGAAAGAGAAAGCTGACCACGGCCAAGAGCAAGAGGACGAATATGAACATAAAAAGCATCCTCACCGGAGCGTAAATCAGCCGGCTGTCCATAGAGATGATGGAAGATTATTGGGGTATAAATTTTTCTAAGCCCACCCCGGCCTGCGGGTGCATATTGAGCTGATCTGCTGTACTGGCGGCCGGTTGAACGCATAATGGACTATTAGAGGCTGGATCAGGGTCATCCACAAGACAGGATGGTTTAGGATGGCTTGGGATGGCTTAGGATGGTTTAAGTGGGATGATAGGATGAATAACAATTAGAACAAAAGATTAATTATCTCCTGAGTCATTTCTGACATGCAGTGAAAGGAAATTCCCTCCGCTTTATGCTCATGGAAGTTTTGGCTCTGGCATTGATAGCGGGCTTTTTTTTCCACCTGGCAGCGGCAGATGGTGTCTCAGGATCTTCACCTCCATCCAACTCCACTATGAATGCTGCTAATGAGAGCCATTCCCCAAAGAGAGGATTCTTCTTTGACGAGTCCTCTTCAGTGAGCGGCGCGGGCGAGGTCTCCATAAAAGGATCATTTCGCGATAATGCCGTTGGTTCCAGCGGCTGGATGAAGGGCTCCGGTTCTATCAGCCTGG
>DAWB01000097.1:8384-11981 GCA_002505805.1 Methanosaeta sp. UBA80
AGGTTCAATCTGAGCCATGTGGACAAGAGCGAGACGGATATGGTCCGCTCTATAAATAATTATAATAATACCATGATCTTTGATGCTGCGTTGGCGTTTGAGGGACTGTGGAATATTAAGAACACCAAAGGCTGGTCCATGAATATGGATAAGCGCAATGAAATATATACCGGCTCATTCCAGACCGAAAAGAGGATTGAATTCAACGATTCTGAAATATTGACATAGTATTGTGCATGGCTGCCTTCAGGCAAGCTTTGGAGAAGAGGCTGCCAGGGTATATCTAAGTGCAGAGCACGGGAGCATCTTCCGCCCAGAAGGCTCGGAAAAGCGGCGTGAAAGGCCTTTTACGCTGCTGGGTAGATGGATTTTGGCCTGCTGCCTGGCCGGTTTCCATGCATCAATCATTGCCAACACAATTGACCCGGAAGGTTCTCTCTTCTGCCGCGCTCTCCTCCCAGGGCCGCTTATAGGCTGCCGATATCTCTGTCTGCCCTTCCTGTATAGGGGTGAAGACAAAGACCTGCTGGCCTGAGCCGCCGACGGCACCGGGCCGGCTGGCACTATAGCCTTTTTCCCCTCCGATCAGCATCTTATGATTGAAGTCCACTGTCCAGGTATATCCCGTGGTTGGATTGGACTCCAGGGTGATATTGAAGGGTTTGTTCAGCTCAGCCTGGATCACTGTTATATCGGCCTGGGATATCGCCGTATAAATTGCCAGAAGGACTAGGGTTATCCCCAGCACAAGATATTTGTTATGCCTGCCCACATGAATCCCCTTCTATCGTCAAGCACATTTCAGCCTCAAGCCTATGTATTCGAATCCGGGCCAATCCCCCAGCTCTGCCACCAGAGCTCGATGGGAAAAGCCCCATGCTGCCGGATCAGCTCTGATGTCACTCTCATTGCTCCTGCCGGAGGGGCTTGCCCGGTGATTCTCTCTAGGCTCTAATATGGCAATACTATTTAGTAATTTTGATCCGAAAGGGCATAATATGTGCAATATATCTCTCTGTAATATATTATATAAAGACCAAAATCCTTAAGTTCTATACTGGATATCAGTATTTGCTGGTAGAATTATCTACTGTAAGAATTATTCGGGAGCGGTGATATGGCAGGAGTGAATGGGGGTGGCTTTAGGAACTTATATTTGTTTATATTTTTAATTTTATCTGTGCCCGGGGCCTTTGCAGACCATGCTTATAATTGCACCCCTCTTCCTCCGGGAGCAGATCCCGATCAATCCTGCAATGCCTCCGCCCAAATGTACACCATATTGCGCCCCAGTCTCGATGACGCCAGCCAGTGGATAGAAATGGTCCATGCTGCCCCTCGAGCCTATATCAATCCCAATCTGCATAGCCAGCTCGGATCATCCGGCGGAGAGCACATCACCCTTCTCGGCCATATGAATTATACCCCGTCGGAGCGCGATCAGGGGACCTGCGGCAACTGCTGGGCTTGGGCCGGAACGGGGATCTTAGAGATCGCCCTGCACACCCAGCTGGGCATCAAGGATCGTCTATCCATGCAATATGTCAACTCCAACTACAACGGCGGAAACGGCAGCAACTGGTCTTGCTGCGGCGGCTGGCTGGAGTATCTGGTGGGATTCTACAATGCCAGCAAGATCCTCGTCCCCTGGTCCAATGAAAATGCCCAGTGGCAGGACCGCTTCAAGAGCTGCGGGACACAGACGAATGTATCCGCCCGCTCCATCTCTACAGATCCTCATTACACCCTGAAATCGGTTCAGGCGGTGACCATCCCCACCTGGGAAATGGATAAGGAGCAGGCCATAGCCAATATCAAGAATGTGCTGGGCCAGGGAAAAGGGGTATGGTTTGGATTCTTCCTGCCCAATCAGACCGCCTGGACGGAATTCTTCACCTTCTGGGGCTATCAACCGGAGTGCTTCATCTGGCAGCCCAAAGAATGCACCAGCCCATATGACTTCAATAACGGCGGCGGCCACGCTGTGCTCTGCGTGGGCTACAATGACAAGGATCCGGATAACCGCTACTGGATAATGCTCAACAGCTGGGGAACGACGAAAGCCCGCCCGGACGGGCTGTTCATGTTGAGCATGGACATGAACTACAGCTGCAACTATACCGGCCTGGGATATGCCTACTACTGGATGACCCTGGATGCCCAGTTCGAGAGGGCGGCTCTTCCGGAGGTGGCGCAAGAGGGAAGTGGAGGCCTGAGAAGCGCGTCCCAGATCCGGGCCGAGGCGGAGAGGAAGGCACAGGAGGCAAAAGAGGAACTGGAAGAGGCCCGGGCGGATATAGACTCAAAGAGAGAGGAAAGGCGGGCTGCAAAGTAATAGCGGCTCAAGTTATATTATTCTGATATCAATCCTTCCGCTCATCCATTATAGCCGATAACGCTGCATTTTCTTCAGGTAGATTGGCAGATTCAACCGGCAATTCCATTCGCTTTCTCTTTTGGACTCTCTCAGGTACAGCCTAAATGGTCATTCGCTTTCAAGAGCTTCTGCGTGCCGTCCCTGGAAGGCATTCAATAATTTAATTACCGCAATCGTCTATAAATACCATAAGTCGGACGAAGGTGGAGGCGATCCGTGAACGTTATTTTAGATCCCTCCTTTACCCGGATTGCCATTACTCATTTCATCTGCTTGATCATAGTCCAATGAGAGCTTTAAAACCTGCTTCAAACAGCTCCCTTTAGCGCTTCCAACGGCAATAGAGTGGCATAGAATATTGAATCTCATCCCTCAATGAGCCCAGTCTGGCGTTTCATAGAAAGCACGGATTCAGGAAGTTCAGGCGCTTTGTTGGGATCGGACGGAAAGGAAAGGAGGCGTTTTTGTTCAGTTTAGCATATAAGTACTGGTCGAGCATACTTCCATCCTTGAAGACGGCAGCCCTGATAACGCCTTCAAGGGAGAAGCCAGACTTCTCAAGTACCCTGGCTGAAGCAGCATTTGTGGTGTAGGGCTCGGCAAAGATCCGTTGAATGCCAAGCTCATTAAAAGCGTATTCGCTCAGTGCTCTTACCGCATCTGTCATAATCCCATTGCCCCAGAAAGGCTCTGCCAGCCAATATCCAAGTTCGGCAGTGAATCGATGAACATCATCCCCAGGCATCAGAGCGATGCTGCCAATGGCCTCATCATCTAATGCAATTGCAAAATACGTTCTGGGCTCCATCCCCATTACTTTGCGTAGGAAGGCTTCTGCATCAAGCATTGTGTAGGGATGAGGAAATGCATCTCGAAGGTTGATCCAGATCTTTTTGTTGTTCGCATATTGAGCTATTGATGCTGCATCGTCCTCGCGCCAATCCCGAATCGTGTAATTGCCAATTGCGATATGCTCTATGGCCATTCTGCACCTCATAGCTTAAATCCCGGGCTCACTGACCATCGCCTTTAGCAGCATTACAGAAAATCTTTACTGCACCTCGTCCCCAAAATGCCAGCCACTTTGGCATAATCCATTACACGGCTTCAGTCCTTCACCCCTTCCGTTGTCACCGTGAATACCGCCTCTCCGTCCGGCAGATTGGGCGAGTCCACCAGCCGGGCGATGCGCTTTTCCCCCTTGGACTTTCGGAGGTAAA
>DAWB01000136.1 GCA_002505805.1 Methanosaeta sp. UBA80
GAAATAATTTCAGGACTCCACAATCTTCCTTTATAGACCAAAAGGCATATTTCGCCGCTCAAATATCCATTTACCAATTTCATTGGGCAGGATTTATCGAGACTGAGCTAATAGATCAACATGGGGAGTGGAAAAGTACGAATGATTTAAAGGATTACATAGCAGAACTCAAGTCAGGCGTGACAGTGAGAGGCTCGATGTTTCCCGAATCCGTGATGGTGATTAAAGCGGATATGATGGGAGACTGCATCAGACTGNNAGTTTATGGACCCGTATTATCCCAGCAGCAACTGGCTGAACTGGAGATCCTCTCAGCAGAAACCTATGACGGTGATGCCGAAAAGTTCAGGCTGGGAATCGAAGCCATGCGCCTGGCCATTGCCTACGAATATGATCCCTACTTTTCCTTGTCCATAGCGAGGGTCGATCCATTGCCCCATCAGTTAGAAGCAGTCTATGATTACTTTCTGAAGCTGCCTCGTATTCGCTNNCGGTCTGCTGATAAAGGAGCTGAAGATCCGAGGCCTCATCAGACGAATTCTGATCGTCTCTCCGGCAAACCTGACCTTCCAGTGGCAGAGGGAGATGAAGGATAAGTTCAGAGAGGACTTCGAGGTTCTAAGGGGCGATGTGCTGCGGGCCAATTATGGGATGAATCCCTTTGCTGAAAGAAATCAGATCGTAACATCTCTGCCCTGGGTAGCCCACATCGAGGACGCCAAGGAGAGCCTCCTTAGAAGCTACTGGGATCTGATCATCATTGATGAGGCCCACAAAATGAGCGCCTATAGCCTGGATAACAAGACATTGGCCTATCAGCTGGGCGAGGCGCTATCGGATAGAACAGATCACTTCCTTATGATGACCGCCACGCCACACAAGGGAGATCCCAAGAACTTCAGCCTCTTTTTGCGGCTTTTGGACAAGGATGTCTATGCGGATGTGAAGAGTCTTGAGGAGGCCATGAGAAGAAGGATAGCGCCCTTCTACCTGCGCCGGGTTAAGGAGGCCCTGGTCACGTTTCCAGATCCCGACACCGGAAAAGCCAAGAGCCTATTCACTAGGCGGCTGGTCCAGACCATAGAGTTTGAGATAGACAGCGATGAATGGGATCTGTACAACTCCCTAACCGAGTACGTGGAAGAGCAATCCATCAAGGCTGCTCAGGACGACTCGGCAAGAGGACGGGCGTTGGGATTCACCATGGCTATGCTGCAGAGACGCTTTGCCTCCAGCATCTACGCTCTCCGCCGCAGTCTGGAGCGGATGAGAGACAAAAGAGAGAAGATCTTGGAAGATCCGGAATCCTACCGGCAGCAGCAGATGCAAAAAAGGTACCCGGAGGACTTCGATGAGCTTCCTGAAGACGAGCAGCAGAAGATACTCGACGAGCTCGAGGGCACGGTCGCCTCCATTGATCCAGAAGCCCTGAGAGATGAGATTCGTCAATTGAATAAGCTCGTAGAACAGGCCAGATTCCTGGAGCAGCGGGAAGTGGAATCGAAGCTGAAAAAGCTGAAAGAGGTCCTGACTGACAAGGGCATCTTCAGGGACCCTAAGATGAAGCTGCTCTTGTTCACGGAGCACAAAGACACTCTGGATTATCTGGCCGGCGATGGAAAGGATGGAAGGCCTCTGGGAAGGCTGCGGGAATGGGGCCTTGCGGTCACCCAGATTCATGGCGGCATGAAGATCGGAGACCGGGATACTACCGGAACCAGGATTCATTCCGAGAGAGAATTTCGAGAGGAGGCCCAGGTCCTGGCGGCGACTGAGGCGGCGGGAGAGGGTATCAACCTGCAGTTCTGCTGGTTCATGATCAATTATGATATTCCCTGGAATCCAATGCGTCTGGAGCAGAGGATGGGACGCATCCATAGATACGGCCAGGAAAAGGATTGCCTGATATTCAACTTTGTCTCCACCAACACCCGTGAGGGCCGGGTGCTGCAGAAGCTCTTCGAGAGGATCGAGAAGATCGAGAGAGATCTGGACCCCAACAACACCGGCAAGGTATTCAATGTCCTGGGAGACGTGCTCCCCTCCAACCTGCTGGAGAGAATGCTGCGGGATATGTATGCGAGGAGCCAGACAGAAGAGGCCATAAAGAACCGTATAGTTGAAGATATCGATGTGGAGCGCTTCCGAAGGATAACCAACTCCACACTGGAGGGCCTGGCAAAGAAGGAGCTGAACCTNNGTGCCGGAGGTGATTGAGGACTTCTTTATTCGGGCGGCTCCCCTATCCGGAATATCATTGAAGGAGTCGAAGCGGAGTCTGCACCGATACGGGCCCATAAGGGTCCCGCATCCGCTACGCTCTCTGGGAAGCGAGCAGGAGGGCAGATATGGCAAGCTTGGCAGGGAGTACGGCCGAGTGGTCTTCGACAAGGCTTTGCTGGCCAGTGACTCCACAGCAGAGTGGGTGACTCCGGGGCATCCCCTCTTTGAAGCGGTCAGGGTTTACACTCTAGGGGCGGTGGAGGAGGATCTGAGAAAGGGGGCAGTTTTTTATGATCTGCACAGCAAGGAGCCCTCGCGGCTGGATGCTTTTTCGGCTGCGGTCAAGGATGGGCGGGACAATTGCATTCACCGCTGCATATTCGTGGTGCAGACGGAGATGTCCGGCGACATAACCATCCGCCAGCCAACTATTTTCCTGGATCTTATCGCGTCACGGGAGAGGGCAGAGATCCCAGATGGAGGTCATTTGCCCCGACGCCAAGAGCTGGAGAGGTTCCTATTTGAGATGGCATTACTGCCATTCCTGCAGGATGTGGGCTCGCAGCGGGAGAAGGAGATCGAGGCCATTGAAAGGCACATGGAGATATCCCTGGGAGAGCTGATCGTCAGGCAGCAGATGATTCTCTCCGAGCTAGTCGAGCGGCAGCAGGCGGGCGAGACGGTCCAGCCGGTAGCGGCCAGCATAAAATCTGCGGATGACCGCCTGAACGACCTCATAGAGAGGCAAGAGAGGAGGAGAAGGGAGCTAGAGCAGGAACGCAATCTGACCATCTCCGAGATTCAACATCAGGGGAGCGCCTGGGTGCTGCCCCACCCGGAGCGAAGGTCGCCGGGCATGGCACCGATGGTTCAGGATGAGGAGATCGAGAGGATCGCAGTCCAAGCAGTGATCGCCCATGAGGNNGAGGGTAGAGAGCGTGGAGCAGGAGAGCCGGGGATTTGATCTCATCTCCCGAAGGCCCCATCCCGAGGATCTGCAGACTGCGGTGGAGGTGAGGTTCATCGAGGTGAAGGGCCGGGCGGGAGTGGGCGAGATCGCTCTGAGCAGCAACGAGTTCCGGACGGCGGAGCGACTAAAAGACGACTACTGGCTCTATGTAGTCTATAACTGTGCTTCGGTGCCGGAGGTGCATCCGGTGCAGGATCCCGTCAGGCTGGGATGGGAGCCGCTAGTGAAGATAGAGCACTATCATGTTGGTTCCGAGAAAATCCTTAAGGCGAATTAGTTTTGATCGTGTTGGGCAGCTATGGATTGTGACTCACAGGCTATCGGTCATGACAAAAAATATGGGATGGATCGATTACTTTCGCAGCGCATGGCAAACAGACATATTTTTTAAAAACTGGGAATATGAATCGAGGGGCCTGCTGCAATCCTGCAGGAGAGATCAATGGCAAATCAAAAGGAGATTCGAGATCCAATTCACAACTTCATTAGGCTTGATCCTAGCGAGATCAAAGCTCTGGATTCAGCCCCATTTCAACGCTTGCGGAATATACATCAGCTTGCTCTTACTTATCTCTTGTATCCGGGTGCAACCCATCGGCGGTTTGAGCATTCTCTCGGCGTAATGGAGCTTGCGGGCAGAGTCTATGATGTGGTTACGGATCAGTCCAATGTAAAACACGACTCGGTTAAAGATGTAATCCCATATGATCTCATAAAATATTGGAGACGAACCCTTCGAATGGCTGCGCTGTGTCACGACCTTGGACATCTGCCGTTCTCTCATGCTGCGGAAAGCCATTTGCTCCCTGACGGATGGGACCACGAACGCCTTACCATGCAGTTCATCAGAAGCGATGAGATGAAACCGATATGGGATTCTCTTAAAGTGAACCCAGAGGATGTCGCAAAACTTGCAGTTGGTCCCGAGCACTACAAAGAAAGGAGTTTTAGCGATTGGGAAGCGATACTCTCTGAGATCATCGCTGGCGGCGCATTTGGCGTGGATCGAATCGACTATTTGTTGCGCGATTCTTACCATATAGGAGCAGCCTATGGACGATTTGACCACTACAGGCTGATAGATACCCTCAGGATCTTGCCCAGGGAATACAGAAGTTCCGAGCAGGAACCTGGTTCACTGGAGCCTACCCTCGGAGTGGAAGAAGGAGGACTTCATTCTGCAGAAGCACTGCTACTGGCAAGGTATTTCATGTTCTCTCAGGTTTACTGCCATCATGTCCGCCGAATATACGATATTCATCTGATGGATTTTCTGCAAGCCTGGCTGCCCGGTGGGCAATTCTCCACATGCGCAGAAGATTTGCTCATGATAACAGATAATGAGGTTACCTCCGGGCTTTTAGCGGCTGCAAGGGATGTTTCGCATCCAGCCCATGTTCATGCCAGGCGAGTTGTTGGAAGGGAGCACTTTCGGCTCTTGTACCAGAGAAACCCTGTGGATCAGGATACGAATCTAAGGTCGAGCCAGAGGATTTTTGATGCCGCAAGGGATCGTTTTGGTGACTCTGAAGTCAGATATGATAGTTATCGCCAGAAGAGTGGCGGCCTGGACTTTCCTGTACTTGTCAAGGACAAACGAATTATGTCATCTTTGTCCTTATCAGATACTCTGGCAAGAGTTCCACTTGTGGCCGTAGATTATGTATTCGTAAGCCTTGGATGTCGCAAGAAGGCAGATATCTGGCTAAAGGAGAACCGAAAAGAAATTATTGCTTCAAAGGGAGATGAGGATGAATGATGAAGAAGTCGCAGCGCGATGCTGTATTGCTTTCGCTGGTCAGAGAGATGGTTGCCAGAGGTAGCTGGTGCGGAGAAACTCATATCCAGAAGGCTGCCTATTTCCTCCAGGCGCTGCTGGGAGTCCCTCTGGAGTTCGATTTCATACTTTACAAACATGGACCGTTCTCCTTCGATCTAAGCTATGAGATAACGGCTCTAAGGGCGGATGCTTTGCTTCGATACCAAACCAGGCCATATCCTTATGGTCCAAGCATTGTTCCTACCGATGAAGGCCGGTCATTCCTTGATAGCTATCCCAAAACCTTGAAGCGATATGCCGATCAAATCAGCTTTGTTGCAGGTAAGCTGGGGAATATGGGGGTTGCCGATCTGGAGCGCCTTGCCACCGCCCTTTATGTTACATTAAACCAGGATGGGCAATCTGGCCCGAGGGCTGAACAAATCCCTCTGCTCAAGCCTCATATCTCCCTTGAAGAAGCTGATCTGGCGGTTCGGAGAGTGGATGAGATAATGGGCGAAGCAAGAGATCTCCGCATCTCGACGTCATAAAGTCTCGACGTCATAATTTCATGTTGTTTGGCCGCAAGGAGCAAGTAGGTTCACAGGTAGAGACGGTCCAGGACCCGTTATGACCACCTACCCCAAGCGCCTCATCGAAGTGGACCTGCCCATAAAGCGCATCAGCGAGCACGCCCGGCGGGAGAAGTCCATCCGACACGGCCACATCTCCACTCTGCATATCTGGTGGGCGCGGCGGCCGCTGGCAGCCTGCCGGGCGGTGATCTGCGCAGCGCTGTGGCCTGACCCGGCCCAGGAGGACTGCCCGGCGAAGTTCAGGGAGGATGCCGCAGCTATCATGGCCCGCTTTTGGAATCCCATCGGCAGGACCGATCTGGACTATAACGAGCCCTTAGCCCTGCGTCGGGCCCTGCTGGACTTCATCGCCGACTTCTCCAACTGGGACAACTCCACCAAGAAGGAGTACCTGGAGACGGCCCGGGCGCTTACCCAGTCGGCGCACGAGGCGCTGGGAGGCACAGCGGGTACAAGGCCACTGGTGGTCGATCCCTTCGCCGGGGGAGGCTCGATACCCCTGGAAGCCCTGCGCGTCGGTGCCGATGCCTTCGCCAGCGACCTGAACCCGGTGGCGGTGCTGCTCAACAAAGTTGTCCTGGAGTACATCCCCCGCTATGGCCAGAAGCTGGCGGATGAGGTGAGGCGCTCCGGCGAGTGGATAAGGGCGGAGGCGGAAAAGGAGCTGGGCCGGTTTTATCCGAAGGACCCGGATGGGGCTACGCCGATAGCCTACCTCTGGGCCCGGACCATCACCTGCGAGGGGCCGGGCTGCGGGGCCGAGGTACCTCTCATGCGTTCTCTGTGGCTGGCCAGGAAGGCCCACCGCTCGATGGCATTGAAATTCGTCCTGGACCGGGAGAGAAAAAGGATTGATTTCGAGATCATCCCCGAGGCCAGGGCCGGGGACGTGGGCGAGGGCACAGTGCGGCGGGGCTCGGCCACCTGCCCGGTCTGCGGCTACACCACGCCAGTTGTCTCCGTCCGAAAGCAGCTCAGGGCCCGCCGGGGCGGGGCGGCGGATGCCAGGCTCTTTTGCGTGGTGACCACGAAGCCGGGGCAGCAGGGGCGGTTTTACCGGCTGCCTGCTGAAAGGGATCTTGAGGCGGTTCAGGCAGCGGCGGAGGAGCTGGAGCGGAGGAAGGNNGCGGAGCACACCGGGCCGCTGAGCCTGGTGCCGGACGAGCCAGTTAATCCGTTGCCTCATTCTGTCAATAGACTGCCTATCTATGGAATGGTTACGTGGGGTGAAGTATTCACAAAACGCCAGATACTGGCATTGACAACGCTATCCCGACTGGTGGGGGAAGCGGAACGGAGGCTAACGGCAGAGTACGATGCAGGAATGGCAGTAGCGGTGAAGGTGTGCTTGGCAATGGCAGTGGATCGCCTTTCAGACAGATGTTCAACACTCTGCACCTGGGACCCATCGCCAGCAGCTAGCGGTATTTTGCACACTTTTTCAAGACAGGCATTGCCATTCGTTTGGGATTTTGCTGAAGGAATGCCCTTGGAAATAAAGTCAGGTGGTTGGCTTCCCGCACTCGAATGGATATCACTTGTTATAAATCGAGAAGCTGAAGATGGCAAATATGAGCGATTTTCAAATGTCCAACAAGCCTCTGCCAATCTCAGCCCTCTCTCGGATGACGCCGCACAAGTCTTCTTCACCGATCCGCCGTATTATGATATGATTTGTTATGCGGATTTGAGTGATTTCTTCCATGTTTGGCTAAGAAGGAGTCTTGAAAATGAATACTGCAAAAATTGGATATCCAATTCAACTCCAAAGATGGAAGAGATAATTGTTGAACCGACCCCGGTTGAAAATGTAGGCATCAAAGACGAATGGTTTTACCTAGAAAGAATGACTAAGGCACTGGCTGAGGGACGACGAGTGTTGAGGCCGGATGGTCTAGGGGTTATTGTCTTCGCCCACAAATCCACAACCGGATGGGAAGCGTTGCTGCAATCATTAATAGACTCTGGGTGGATGGTTACAGGTTCTTGGCCAATTGATACTGAGATGGCAACTAAGGTGGCAGGAATTGGCCAGTCCCGCCTCATGTCCTCCATCCACCTGGTCTGCCGCCCCCGGGAGCATCCCAGCGGCGAGGTCCGAACCGACGATGTTGGGGACTGGAGCGAGGTCTTATCCGAGCTGCCCCAGCGCATCCACGCCTGGCTGCCCGGCCTGGCCGCCCAGGGCGTGGTGGGTGCGGACGCCATCTTCTCCTGCCTGGGACCGGCCCTGGAGATCTACAGCTGCCATTCTCGGGTGGAGAAGGCCAGCGGCGATGTTGTGACCCTCAAGGAGTATCTGGAGGAGGTCTGGGCTGCCGTCTCCCGCGAGGCTTTGAGCATGATCTTCGAGGGAGCGGATTCGACCGGCTTTGAGGAGGATGCCCGGCTGACGGCCATGTGGCTGTGGACTCTATCCGCAAGCGGTAACGCCAATAGCACCGATGGCAGCGGGGATGACCTGGCAGAGGAGGGCGGGCCTGAGGATCAGCCGGCCCGGAGGCTCTCCGGCTACGTCCTGGAGTACGACGCTGCCCGCAAGATCGCTCAGGGGCTGGGCTGCCACCTGGAGAACCTGGCCCCGCTGGTGGAGGTGAAAGGGGACAAGGCCCGGCTGCTGCCCGTCTCGGAGAGGGCCGGTCACCTCTTTGGATCGGCCAGGGCCAAGCCCATGAAGAGGAAGAAGAAAGCATCTCCTCAGATGGTATTCCAGGAAGGCCGCGTGGTCAGGGAGGCAGCAGGCGAGGAGGCCGGGCTGGCGGCGCCCTTACTGGGGAAAACCACTCTGGACCGGCTGCATCAGGCCATGCTGCTCTTCGCCGAGGGCCGGGGCGAGGCCCTGAAGCGCTTCATCACCGAGGAGATCGGCAAGGATCAGGGCCTCTGAAGCCTGGCCCAGTCGCTCTCCGCCCTTTATCCGCCGGGAAGCGAAGAGCGGCGCTGGGTGGAAGGGGTGCTGACCAGGAAGAAGAGCCTGGGCCTATGATCGCCGCCAGATGGAGGAAGGCTTTTTTCCACACAGTGCAGAATAACGAGAACGCCAGCCTCTTCCGTCAGGCTGCCCAGGCGGAGGATCTCGCCAGCTGGACTGCTTACCTGACCGATGCCGTTGTCGGTACCTGCCAGGCCCTGGGCTGGCGGGCCGCGGCCAAAGGCCACCATCTGGATCTGCTGCCCATCCCTCATGCCGAGTACCTGACCCTGGACGTGATGGCTTTTGCTGGCTCCGCCAGGGGAGGCTGGCGCTTTCCTGTGGCGGCGATGGAGCTGGAGAACAGCCGCGACAGTGAGCGGATCGCCTATTCCCTCTGGAAGGTGCTCTGCGTCCGGGCGGAGCTGCGCATCGTATTCTGCTACCGTAGCCTCTCCCGCCAGGCCCCGGCTCTGGTCAACTGCCTGAGCCGTGATGTGATCGGAGCCCTGCCCCTGGAGCAGCGGCTGGCCCTGGAAGGCGAGACGCTAGTCGTCGTCGGCAGCCGCAGCGATTCATCCGCCTTTCCCTACGGATTCTTCAAATGGTGGCGCCTGGAGAGAAATACCGGAAGCTTTAACGTTCTATCCTACATTCCGGAGTAATCTTCTAATAATCGAATATTTTTCTTGTTAGCGATTTAACATAATTAATAAAAATTTTTAAA
>DAWB01000154.1 GCA_002505805.1 Methanosaeta sp. UBA80
CCTCATCCCCCAGTACAAGTTCGCCCATATCCAGCCGCCGTCGCCCGAGGAGAAGAGGAAGATCCAGGATGAGCTGGGCAAGATCATCAAGCAGATGAAGCACTGCCGGCAGTGTCGCTCCGATGCCATCGGAAAGCTGGGATGCGATGTGCAGCAGGAGTTCCAGAGCAGAACCCGGGAACAAAGCTAAAAGAGCCTGGTAGAGGAGCGCTGAGGCAAAGGGCTTTGAGCATTTTGCCCTAGCCCTATAACTGCGGGCTTAAAAGAGGGGCTTCCGGCGTCGTCGTCAGCGCCGGGTGCACCTGATTTTTTGAACTATTTATCCCTGAATATCAATGCTTGAGCATCTTGCTGATACTGTTTGTGGCCCCAGCGATGCTGCTGGAGATGCCGGAGATGAGGCTCTTTTTCTCAGACTGGGCGGACGGTTTGCCCTCGCCAGGCCTGGCGCTGCTTTGCCTCTTCTCCTTCTTCTTGGATACTGGATTTCCGTTCTTCATCTGGAAATTGCTGTTGCGGTCTTTAGGTCCCTTACTCTGTTTTTTATCTTTTGCCATTTTTTATCCCGGCCACCGGTCAATGTTAAAATTAATATAGGTTTCGCCCTTCAGATGGTCCCGGCCTCGAGCTCCAGCCGGAGCCTGACGCCCTTGCCTGCCGCCATAGCTTTTTCGTAGACGGCAAAGCCGGTGGCAACATCCTGTATTCCCAGACCGGTGGAGTCGAAGATGGTGATCTCCTTATCATCCTCCCGGCCGGGCTTCCTGGCCGCCAGGACCTCTCCGATGGCAGCGAAGATATCCTCCTGGCGAAGCATGCCCAGGGAGATGGGCATATTCACCTCGCCGGAGTGGGCAGCCTGGACTGGATCATCCACAAAGACCTTGGCTCTTTTGGTCAAGGTCGACTCCAGCTCCTGCTTTCCTCTGGCGTCGGCACCAATGGCATTTATATGAGTCCCGGGAGAGATCCAGTCATCTCTCACCACCGGACGGCGGGAGGGCGTTGTGGTTACCAGAATATCGCATTGGCAGGCGTCTTCTGCTCTCTTTTCTATAACGAATTCACCCTTTAAAATACCCCGGCCGTACTCTGCCAGAGACTGGCATCTCTCCAGGGATAGATCGAATATCCTCACCTGATCCAGCTCAAAAAGCCTGGAAAGGCCCAGAAGCTGGGATCTTGCCTGCACACCCGCCCCGATCATTCCCACCGTCCGGCTATCCTCCCGGGCCAGGAGCCTGGCTGCCACTGCTCCGGCTGCTCCCGTGCGCATGGCGGTGAGATGGGTCGCACCCATGATGGCCAGAGGTGCCCCTGTTTTTGGAGAGACCAGGGTCAATAAGGCCATAACTGTGGGAAGGCCGATGGCGGCATTTCGGGGATGTACATTTACTGTCTTGACCCCGGCCTGATCCACCCTCTCCAGATATGCGGGCATGGATCTCAAATCTCCCTCATAGGGAGCAAAGTTGAGATAGGACTTGGGCGGCATCTGGGTGCGGCCAATTCCGTGATCATAAAAGGCCTCCCTTACCGCGGCAATCGCTTCGTCCATGGTCAGAAGATCCTTGACCTCATCTTCCCCGATCCAGAGTACCTCCATAACAGCACCATATGGATCAAGCGGGCAGAGAAGAAATAACCTTCGAAGAGGCTTATCACTTTCCGAAGGCTATATCATCCAAGAGCCCAAAAATTAGGTGGCTCGGAGCTGAAAGACTGATGAAAGGCATCAAAGACAAGTTTCCCCATCTGCCGGAGGAGATTTCAGGGCTGAGGGATCTGGCCTACAACCTCTGGTGGAGCTGGCATCCCGAGGGGCGGGAGCTGTTCAAGCTCCTCAACCGTCAGGGCTGGTTTTTAAGCAATCACAACCCGGTAAAGATGCTCAACCGCATGAATGAGAAGGAGCTAGAGGCTGCGGCATCCAATTCCCATTTCATGAGGCATTATCGCTCGGTGATGGCCCGCTTTGAAAACTACATAAACCCCAAAGCCGGCTGGTTCTGCGAAAAGACAACCGCGCCAGAGAGGTGCAGGATAGCCTACTTCTCCGCCGAGTACGGACTGCATCATGCCCTTCCCTTTTATGCCGGAGGCCTGGGATTTCTGGCCGGAGACTTCCTAAAAGAGTGCAGCGATTTGAGCATACCTCTGGTTGCAGTGGGCTTCATGTACCCCCAGGGATACCTGCGCCAGATGATCTCTTCCGAGGGCTGGCAGGTGGGTGCCTGCGAGATTATGGACCGGGAGAATGCTCCCATTCGAAAGATGGTGGATGAAGAAGGAAATCCCATCAGCGTCAAATTCCCGATCATGGATCAGCCCATCTATCTCGAGGTCTGGGAGGTGCAGGTGGGAAAGATCAAGCTCTATCTCCTGGATACCTCCAGCGAGATCAACGATCCCTGGAACCGGGTGATATCCGACCGGCTTTACACCGGAGACCTGGAGCAACGCCTGCGCCAGGAGATTGTCCTGGGGATCGGCGGAGCCAGGATTCTGCACCATCTGGGTCTGGACTATTCCGTCATCCATTTAAACGAGGGCCATCCCGCTTTCGCCATCCTGGAGAGGATCAGACAGAAGGTGGAAGAAGGCATGAGCTATCTGGAGGCCTTCGAGCAGGTCCATAAGACCACAGTCTTCACCACCCACACCCCGGTACCGGCGGGGCACGACGTATTCTCATATCAGCTCATGGACAAGTACTTTGGATCTTATCTTCCCTCTCTGGATCTGTCCAGAGACGAGTTCTTCCGCCTGGGCATGAGCCCGGCCAGGCCGGAGGGCTTCAATATGACTGCATTTGCTTTGCGGGGCAGCTGCTATCGCAATGCTGTAAGCGCCAAGCACGGCTGGGTCAGCCGGGAGATGTGGAAACAGATCTGGCCTGATCTGGCCCTGGATCAGATTCCCATTGAGCATATCACTAACGGGGTGCATGTTCCCACCTGGATCGATAGGCGCCTCGGTGATGAGATATTCAATCGCTATCTGGGAAGGACCTGGCTGGAGGAGCATGACCATCCTGACATCTGGGAGCTGGTGGACGAGATCCCGGACCGGATCATATGGGAGCACCATCGCTTCATGAAGGAGATGCTTATAGCCAAGATAAGGGAGAGGGCCAGACTTAAGTGGAGGCGGGAGGGCTCCGATCCCAACAACATCATGGCCTCCGGGGTGCTCCTGGACCCGGCCGTCCTCACCCTGGGCTTTGCCAGGCGTTTTGCCTCTTATAAGCGGCCCACATTGCTTTTGCAGGATATGGCCCGCCTGGCCAGGATCGTCAGCGACCGCTGGAGGCCGGTGCAGATAGTATTTGCCGGCAAGGCTCATCAGGACGACCAGCAGTCCAAGCAGCTTCTTCAGCAGGTCTTCAATGCGGCCAAGGATCAGTCCTTTGAGGGGCGGATCGCCTTTGTTGAGGATTATGATGAGCTTTTAGCCCAGTATATGGTGCACGGGGTGGATGTCTGGGTCAACAATCCGCTACCACCTATGGAGGCAAGCGGGACCAGCGGAATGAAAGCCACATTGAATGGAGTGCCGCAGCTTTCCATCATGGACGGATGGTGGATTGAGGGCTACAACGGCAAGAACGGCTGGGCGGTGCAGGGGGCAGAGGGNNGGCCCGGACAGAGACGCAAAGGATGCGGCAGCGATTTACGAGCTCTTGGAGAAGGATATTGTACCCCTTTACTACGACCGGGATGAGGACGGCATATCCCATGGATGGATTGAGGTGATGAAGGAGTGCATCAAGATAACCGGCCCCAAATTCTCAGCTCGCAGGATGGCCAAGGAGTATGCCCAGAGATTCTATCTCCCGGCCCAGGAAGCAGCATTAAAGAATGAGTTTAGAAAGCAAGGAGAGGATCATAAGGTCGATCTCTTCGGGAGAATTTGATTGCGATGCTTTTCCCAGAATGCAATCGACCTGTTATCCTCATTTATTAAATTTTATTTTATCTGGAGGCAGGGAATATAGAATGGCATCTGCATTTTCGATAACTAGAAATATTCCAGATGCTACTATGGATTAGGAGGAGAAGATGTTCGAAAAGGTTTTGGTCCCAACGGATTTTTCCAGCCATGCAAAGAAAGTTGTAGAATGCATCGGCCAGATACCGGGCATAAAGCAGGTAGTACTTCTGAGTGTGATATCCAGAAGTGTCATAACCAGGGTCTGGGATCCCGTGGCTGAGCTGAAAGAGGTAGAGGCTCGGCTGATGGAAGAGAAGAAGTTGATTGATGCTCCGGGAGTGGAGGTTAAAGTAAGGGCGGTCTCAGTACTGGAGGGAGAGATAGCCAATGCCGTGCAGAGGGTGGCCGAGGAGGAGAATGTATCATTGGTGGCCATGGGCGCGCGAGGAAAAAGCAGAATTCAGAGCGTCCTCCTGGGAAGCGTCTCTCGCAATGCCCTGAGGTTCGGGGATACTCATCTTCTGATCATGCGCTACAAGGTGCTGGATAGTGGCGAGATGGAGATGTACTGCGATAGGATATTCTCCAAAGTGCTTTTCCCCACAGACTTCTCTCAGCCGGCAGAGGTTGCGCTATCATTCTTGAAGAACGTCCAGGGGATCAGCGAGCTGGTACTGCTCAATGTGGTCTCCACCGGCGAGACCGATGAAGAGATCGAGGAGAATCAGGCTGCGGCCAACAAAAAGATTGAAGAGATCACCAGGGATCTGGAGAAGAGCGGCATGAAGGTTACCCCCAAAGTCCTGGTCGGCCATCCGGTAGAGACCATCCGAACCGTGGCTGAGGAGGAGAATGTATCCCTTATCGCCATGAGCTCCCAGGGTGCCATAGCCATAAAGAAGGGCAGGATCGGAAGCACGGCTTACGATGTGGCCAACTCCGTGGACAAGCCGGTCCTCATTCTGAGGAGATCCAAGATCGCAATGTATTGAGAGAGCGCAGATATTTTCATCTTTTTCCCGGCAGAGATAGCCACATCACTGGTTGCAGCCAGGAAAAAGATGGCAATGCTGCCAGGGAAAAATATCTTTGGCTGCACCGCTTTTTAGAAGTTTGGTCATCACCGGCACGGCCTCATTTCTGGGAGAGCATCCCATCCATTAAGTATGCTTTATGGCAGTCTACATCCTAACCAGCCTGAATGCGATGCATGGGGGAGTTTATCTCAAAATCAGCAACTTCAGGTCAGCTAGCTGGATGGGCTAAAAGGTCTTTTCCGACGGGCCGATGATAAGCTTTTTATTTTTTAAACCATAACCAGAAGCGGAAATGATGTTAGAAAGGGAGATCAACTGGCGCATCCGGAGTGGATTGAAGCAGAGCAGCCAGGCCTCTTTAGGGAGCTCTAAATAAGATGATTCTGGAGATGATCTTTGCCGTTATCCCGGCTGTCATTTTATTCCTTTACGGCATAGATAATTTCTCAGAAGAGGTGCGGCATTTAGCAGGTGAGCGCTTTAGAACAGTGCTTCAAAAGGCAACAAAGACCTCTCTACGGGGGGCTCTGGCCGGAGCAGCCGTTACTGCCATCGTCCAGTCCAGTACCGCCACCACCATCATTGTGGTGGGATTGGTAAATGCCGGTGCCATATCCTTCCTGGGCTCTCTGGGCTTGATTATAGGGGCAAATGTGGGCACCACCCTTACCGCCCAGCTTGTTGCCTTCAAGCTTACTGCCTTCGCTCCGGCATTTCTTATCCTCGGATTTGTCTTGAGCCTGATTCGCGGCCCTTACAGATCCCTGGGCAAGCCCATCTTCTATTTCGGGCTGGTCTTCTACAGCCTCAATTTGATCTCATCCACAGTTGCCCCCCTGCAGGGAGATCCGAGCGTTCTTTCTCTTTTCTCCATGACCGACAACATCCTTACAGCAATAATAATCGGATTTATTGTAACCAACATATTCCAGTCCAGCTCGGTTACAGCGGGACTGGTGGTGGTCATGGCTCAGAGCAATCTCATCACCGCAACTCAGGCCATACCGATGATACTGGGAGCCAATATAGGCACTACCCTAACCGGACTGGTGGTATCCCTGCGCATGAATGCGGCAGCGAAACGCACCGCAGTGGCCCAGTTCTTCTTTAACCTCATGGGGGTGCTGATATTTCTGCCCTTCCTGGACTCCTTTGCCGGGCTCATCGACAGCCTGGGAGGGACGGAGGCTCAGCAGGTAGCCAATGCCCATCTGATATTCAATGTCACCTGCGCCGCCATCTTTTTGCTGCTGATAAAGCCCTTTTCCCGGTTCATCCAGGATATCCTTCCCCAAAAGGATGGAGAGATCGTCTTCATAACCCGTCACATCTCCAAGAAGATGCCTGATGATATCTCAGAAGCAGCCGAGCTGGTGGAAAAAGAGATCGTGCATATGCTCTATACGGCCAAAGATATTTTTTTGAGCACACTTCAGGTTGCGGGCGGCAACGTAGACCTATGCTCCAGAATTGTGCAATCAAGAGATTATGTGGATTATCTGCACTCTCAGATCATTTCGACCATAGTATCCCTATCGGATCGAGAGATATCGGTTGAATATGCCGGTCGTCTGGCCATACTGGCCAGGGTTGCCGATCTGGTGAGCGTGATGGTCAAGCAGATGGTATCCATGGCCAAAAAATTCGAGACCATGAAAGAGAAGAAGATTGAGCTGTCGCCGGAGTCCTTTGCCGGTATCCAGGAGATGGCTGTGCCCTGTACCGAGAACCTGGTTCATCTTCTGACCACATTTCCGGAGATGCCTGAGGAGATCGATAGAAAGATGCGAGCCAATGACGAGCGGCTGAGGCTGATTTTAAACTGGAATTACAAGCTGTATCTGATCCGGCTGGCGGCAAAAAGCAGCTACAGTGCGATGTTTTCGGAGATCATCTTCTCCTTTGAGCGGATAGGCTCCATGATCCGGGAGCTGCGGAAGACCTGCATATCCATGGCCCAGCCCGCCTCCGCCCTGAATGTGCCCGATCTGATCAAGCCGCCTCACCTGGATGAGGGAACGGGAGACGAAGAGCAGTCCGGGGCCGTTTAGATAATGGCAACCGGATTTCCAGGTCATCCAGAGGCAATAGCCCCCTGCTCAGAATCTATAGAATCTATTATTGTCATATATTCGGGACAAATTGATGGATCTGACTGCTGGCAGCTTTGGGATCGAAGAAATAATCAGCGGTATCCGCCATCACAATGGGTTGGATTACGGGTTCAATCTCTCCAGAAATTTCTTAATGGAATTATGGCCAGAAGGATCCATGTTAGTCCGTACCAATACCAATCCAGACTGAGCAAAGGGGGCCAGACTTTTGCCATCATCAGAGCAAAAGCTGCAACTGCCAATTTTGTGAGCCCCATATCGATCCATGTCAGCTTTGCCATTTTTTTGTTGGCCCAATTGAATAAGCTCATGCCTGTATATCAGCATCAAAGCCTTAAATAAGCGCTTACCAGCCGGTTATAACAGGAACCCGGAAAAGGACTGCGGGATGCAAATTGATAGTGGAGAGAATTGCCGATCTCCATCTGCCCGCTATGGATTTTTCCTGAGGGCATAGAGGTCTCAGAAGAGGCCAAACGCCGACGAACGATCTCATTGCTCCATCAGGCTCGATATAGTTATGATCATCAAGACAGTGGGTATGGCGTATTTGGTGAGGAAGGGCAGGGACCTCATCCAGCCATTCAAGATACCCAACTGGCTATGCAATAGATGCTCGTCCATAAACCATCGGAAGACCATTGCTACCAGAAATGCTGCTATCGGCAGACCCAGAGTCCCTACAGTCTCATCCAATAAATCCAGAACCCTTGATCCAAAAAAGCTCAGATCAATTGAGCTATAGCTGAGGGCAGAGGGCAGGCCAAGGGCAATAAGAGCCATGGTTAAGAGAAGGCTTGCTTTTCTTCGGCTCATCCCCGTCTGGCCCATAACTGCTGCCACATTGACCTCCAGCATGGATACGGCGGAGGTGAGGGCAGCGGAGAACAGAAGAGCAAAGAAGGCCACGCCCAGAATAGGGCCATAAGATATCAACTCAAAGGCCCTTGGCAGGGTGATAAAGGCCAGCTCCGCTCCTGCCGTCGGCGGCAGGCCAAAGGTGAATACCAGGGAAAAGATGGCTATTCCTGCCAGCAAAGCAGCCAGAAGATCCAAGACAGTGATAATCAGAGCCGACTGGGGTATATCGGCATCATCATCGAGATAAGCGCCATAGGTGATCAGAATTCCCATGCCCACAGACAGAGAGAAGAACGCCTGGCCGAGAGCAGCGCTCCATAGACCAGGCTGGAGCAGCATGGAATAATCAGGACGAAAGAGGAAGCTCATGCCCGTCTGAGCGCCGGGAAGGCTGAGGCAGAACAGGGCCAGGGCCAGCAGGATGAGGAAGGCAAATGGAACCAGAACCGATACCAATCTCTCAATACCCTTTTTTACCCCTGAGCTGACTATCGCCCCAGTTGCCAGGGCAGAGATCAAGAAATAGGCTATCGGCTGCAGCGATGAGGTGAAATCGGAGAAGGCGACATCAATGCCCAGGAGCGAGAATGCCAGATAAGCCAGGGTCCAGCCGGTTATGACCAGATAGTAGCTCAATATGAGAAGGAGTATCAGGCAGATGAGCCAGCCGAAGGCTTTGAAGGATCTTCCGGCACGGCCAAAGGAGGAGACCACATCGGCCCTTAAATGTCTTCCCACAGACATCTCCAGGACCATAAGCGGGACGGCAAAGCAGAGCACTGCCAGAAGATAGGGTACTAAATAGGCTCCGCCCCCATTCTGGCCCACCACCGATGAGAAGCGCCAGATATTGCCTATGCCNNTATGCCCACCGCCGAGCCTATGGCCGCAAGCATAAAGCCGATGCGTGAAGACCATCTCTCCAATTTTCACACCCTGCCTGGCCAAGAGGGGATCGGCTTAAAAAAGTTGAGCGGCTGGAAAAAAGGATTCAGGCTTTCTTCTCCGCTCTTACCACCAGAATGGGGCGGTTGGAGATCCTGGCAGTCTCATAGGTTGTGCTTCCCACGGTCATCTGCTCGACCCATCCTTTTCCATGAGAGCTCATGGCGATCAATGAGGCATCCTCTCTGTCTGCCAGACGGGAGATCTCCTCCGGTGCATTGCCAGCCTGGACGTGGACCCTGACCTTGAGGTCCGGTTTCTCGATCTCCCTGGCGATATCATTTAGCTTGCCCGCAGCATCCCGAACGGCGGCGTCGATCTGCTCATCGCTCTCACCGCTGGCCACAACATGCTGCAGTCCAATCTCTCCCACGCCCTTGATAGTGCTGACGAAGTCTATCACCTCTTTGGCGGGCTGAGAGAAGTCCGTCGGGCATATCACCCTGGTGAAGAGGCTGCGGCAGAAGCGTCCCAGGTTCTCTCCCTCCAGGACCTTATATCGCATCAAGAGGAGGTTGGTCTGGCCGTAAAGCAGCACATTCTTGGAGACACTGCCGAGGAGCAGGCCGCTGACCATGCCCTTGCCCCGAGCGCCCATGGCGATCAGGGTGGCGTTCTCCTCATCTGCGACCTTCTGGATGATCTTGGAGATGTCGCCCTCCATTATGGTCTCCACTCTGGTTTTGACATTGAACCGGAGGGACTGAAGGTAAAGCTTCTGCTTCTCGATCATCTCATTGGCTTTCTCCACCTCAGAGGCGGGATCCCAGGCACGGGACAGAGGAGACCTCTGGATGACGTGGAGAAGAACCACATCTTTCTGGCTGGACAGCTCAGTAATGCATTCAAGAATATGCTGCGAATGTTTGGAAAAGTCGGTTGGAACCAGAATTTTTTGAAACATGCCCGGATATTGCAGCCTGAGGTTAATCAATTTAACGGTATCCCTGCCCGGTGTTTGCTGCCTGAAAGATCAAGCGTTTCTCAGTGAGGAAGACGGATGTGACAGATGTGACGAATGTGCTTGATTCTAAATGGATTGCTGAGCTACGTCTCAAGGCCAGCCTTTAGGTGTTCTGCTCTAGAGAACTCTTTTCAGCAGGGGGATCTGCCTGAATATAAATTGGCCGGCCAGAAAGCAGAGTGGGACGGCCAGTAGAGAGCAGAGGGCGAACTTGGCCAGAGGATGCCAAGCTAAATTCCTGAGGGCCAGGGAGACGGAAATCAAAATGGGCGGGTGGAAGAGATAGACGGAGAAAGAATTGTCAGCGAGCAGTCCCGTCAACCTGCGCCGAAAATCGAAATGCTCTCTGGAGATGGCTATGATTCCGAGGCACATGCCCACTGCAAAGAACGCCTCCCAGAGGGCATAGGCAGCGCTCTGCCAGCGGAGTCCTCCCCAGATGGGGGAGAGGTCGCCGGAGGCTATCCCGCCCAGGATCATTACGGCCAGCCAGAATGCGCCTCCCACAACCAGGGCGGCCTTGAACCAGCTCAGGGCAAAGGAGGCAGGAATTCGGAGCAGCCAGTTGTTCTGCCTGGCTTGGATTCCCATCAGGAAGAGGGCGATGTAGGAGGAGAAGTAGCATAGCTGCATGTTCAGCACATCGGTCCCTATGGGCTGAAACAGGCGGATGGCGAAGGCCCCGGCTGCTATGAGCAGAATCAGCCCGGCCACATGCAGATGGCCGGGGAGAGCAGCCTCCGGCTTTGGACTCATCCGGCTACCAGTGAGAAGGCGGTAGGCGGCATAGGCAGCGGAGAATATGAGCAAAGCCAGGGCAAACCACATCGGCCCGCTGCCACTTAAGATCGCCCCGCTCAAGACATAGTCCATGAATGCCTGGCCCAGGGGCGGGCGGGGCTCCGGCCACTGGAAGGCCAGCAGATAGTACTCGATGGCCGGATTGATGAAGAGCATATAGATGAGGGTGGGAATGCCCAGGCGGACGGCCCGGTCTCTGAGAAACCTGGCCGGGCCCTTGCGGTCGTATGAGTCCGGGACGAAGTAGCCGGCGATCAGGAATAGCAGGCCCATAAAATAAGCCTGGGTGAAGGAGAGAAAGATGCCGAAGAACAGGAAAGAGAGCGGGTCAAGCTCGACGGGCTCACGGTAATACCAGTCTCCCAGGTTGGAATAGGTCACAGCGGCATGGACTATGACCACCAGGGCTATCATCAGCCAGCGGATGTTGTCCAGAAAATAGAGGCGGGTGGGGTTGGTCGTGGATCTTCACCAATATAAACATGGATTGGCCGGTTCAAATACTTATTATGAATTGTGATTCTTCCCGGCACTGAGAAGCTCAAGGGCTACAGTTCCATCTCCCAGTTTAGTCTTTTCTTCGGGAATGGAGATCTTGCCGCTCTGCCCTCAGGCGAGCCCGCTCCTCGGCAAGGGTGGTGAAAGAGATGCGGTGGATGGGAGCTATTTGGATGCAATTTCAAGCAGGCGGTCCTTGACCAGTTCCTGATCTTGGAGCAAATTAAAGACCTCGATTCCAGATTTTCTGGCACTCTCTATTTGATATTTGTCATTCGAAACCAAGATTGCCTTCTGTATTCTTGCAGAAGCTATGAAGAATGAATCTGATGCCCGAGATCCTGTTTCCAGGGCGATGGAAAGCGCCTCTTCAAAGATCCTGGATGTATCGATGAAGATCAGCTCAGAAAATATCTCATCGCAGATGTTTGCAGCCTTTTCCTTCTGCACTCTTCTGGAGACCTGCCCTGTAAGCTCCACCTTGAAGAGATCCGGCTCCGTTATAGTCAAGGCGTTTTCTTCCAGGATGGAAAACAATTCATCCGAAGAATGAGTCCTCTCAGAGTCGTATTCAAAGAGAAGATCGATGAAAACCGAGGTATCTACTACGATCATCTTCTCTCCTCAACGAACTTCTGCGTCACATCCTCATCAACTTTGATTCTAAACCTTCTTGCTGCATTTGTGATTCTTCCTGGCTTTAGAAGCACAAGAGCCACAGTTCCTTCTCGTAGCTCAATCTCTTGCAGTGGCTTGAAGACCCCATCCTCATAAACCACCCTCACCTTCTCATCCAGAATTTCGGACATATGAAACCCCTTGAACAATTGAACCAATAAGGTAAAAGGCAGGTTTAGGATAAATAATGTTTTGAACCAAGCCCTGTAATTGAGATCTCTTCCCCTCACAGAGGACGCATTAACAGCCATTGAGGTTCAGGATCCACCTTCCACAATCCCGATCTCCTCTTCCGTCAGCCCGTACAGCTTGTAGACAACCTCGTCAATCAGTTCGTCCGTCTGCCTGATCCTCTCCCGCAGGGGCAGCAGCTTCTTCATGGAGCCCTCGAACTCGGCCCGAAGCGTCTCCCCCGGCTCCCGTCTGGCCGGATCGACGGCCAGCTTCTTCCGGTTCTTCTTCAGCACCGCCATGAGGCTCTCATAATCGTGCTCATAGTAGCTCTGCACTTTGGTCTTGGGGGTGAGATCCTCAACCTTGGCCCCTAAATAGCCCTCCAGCCAGTCCAGAAAGCCCCGGATCTCCTGCTGCTTTTCCTTGTTCATCTCCAGCATCTTCTCTGACAGGAAGGCCAGCAGGTCGTGCACCACATCCGACCGCTCCCGCTCGGCGATGAAGCCTCCCGCCTCATCCTGGGGCAGGCATTCCTGCACCGCCGCCAGGATCTCGTCGTGCTTTCCCTGGGCATAAAGATCTTGCAGCTGTGCCCCCAGGTGGGCCCGCTCCTCGGTGGGGGTGGTGAAAGCGAATTTCGGAATTGGTATTACGTCCAATTCGTAAGAATTCACATGATTTGTAGTGCTAGTCAGTCCAAAACGCCAATCAACAAGACTCGAATTCAGGATTGCTAAAACTGAGTACAAATTATATTTAGCTTCTGAGAAATATGCCACCGTATCAGAACAAAAAGCACCTGGATCAATCATCGTTGCAATAATTCGCCTATAGTTGTCGATAGCGGCTCCCCTTTGATACCCAATGCGACGCTTAAGATGGTCAAAGGCTTTAGAATCAGAATCCTTTCCACGTTTATCAAGATATTTTTCCTTATTTAGGTAAACTGGAGATCCCTGCTTTGGAACCTCATAAAATTCGTATCTCCCGATATTTGCGCCTCTAAGTATTATTTCACCAGGGGGTTCATTGGAGAGAAATCTTTCGAATTGTTTATTGATCATTATTTCTCCCGGAGAAGACGATGCAATTTCTTGGAACAAGCACAGAACGGGACTATCATAGAGCTTTGATGCCAGTTTCCAAGCATCCTCTCCGACTGTAGGTATTGAGAAGCTATTAGGATCAAACTTGGAGATATCTTCGGATGTAACATGATACGAGGGGGACGATTTTATGAGATCTTTCCCAGGGTGAGTTCGGACTTTAAACTCTCCCCTGGGGAGTCTTTGACGTAGAATGTAGACGCATGTTGATAGCTTCGCATCAAAAAATACCCTATCCTTCGGATCATCTTTTTGTGGGAATGCTTCTATGGCATCGAGGTCTGTCTCTGATAGTATCTTTCTTCTAAGTTCGAAGGAGAAACGATCACCCAAAAGTGCCATAGGCACAATAAATCCATGGAATCCATCTATCTTGGTTTTATCAATTGCACGAGCTATGAATAACCTGAAGAGATTAATTCGAAACGTAGAAGCTTCACGATATATTTTAGTTGCGGAAAGATAAGGCTTCTCGTCTATTTTCCGTCCGCTTGCAGCCTCAGATAATTCATCGTATGGCGGATTCCCAATCACCANNAAACTCCAGCTCCCAGTGAAAGAACCTCTTTTCCTTCGCCAGCTCCTGCGCCCGGATGAACCACTCCTGCCCCCGCAGGGCTGACCAGTCCGGGAACTTCTCCGGGTTGATATGGTTTTGCATCTCAAAATAGTCGTCCTCGCACACTTTGTTTCCAAAGTATGTGGACAGCCATAGATCAGCCAGCTCCGCCATCCGCCGGGACAGCTCCGACTGCTTGATCTGCCGGAACTGATCCTCCTTCCATTTCACCATGGCCAGGCTGTCATCGGGCAGAGCGGCCATGAGGCTGTATTTCTTGAGCAGCCCCTCGGTGTGGCTTTTCAGCCCGAAACTCCAGAGCGGCGTATCCTCAGGAGGCCGGCTCGGCAGCACTGCCAGTTTGCCCAGCTCCGCCCCGATCAGGCTGTTGCCGCAGCGCAGGTGATGGTCCAGAAAGGATAGCGGCTTGTTCGCTGCCACCGTGGTCAGCCAGAGGGATAGCTTGGCCAGCTCCACGGCCATGGGATTGAGATCCACGCCGTAGATGCAGTTTCTGACCACCTCCCGGCGGGCCCAGTGGATATCCGCCTCGGCCACCGCTTCCGACTCCAGCTCCTCCTGCCTGGCCATCTCCCGGGCGTGGATGATCTCCCGGGCGATGTAG
>DAWB01000135.1:0-3000 GCA_002505805.1 Methanosaeta sp. UBA80
GTGGCCGCGCGCAGTTTGATTTTGCCCGGTGTTTTGCTAATGTCCACAGAGCTGCCGTCATCTTCCCACCCAGTAAGGCTCCTGGCGGCAGAGTTCATGAAAAGCACCATGCCATCTCCGTCGCAGATGCATATGGGCTTGGAAATGGAATTGAGAGCAGATCGGAATAATTGTTCTGGATTCATATTTATTCACCTCACCAGAACTGCCCGTACCGGGCTTGCTTCGGCGTTCTCAATGCTAAGGGGCAGGCAGATTAGAAGGTATCTTCCGGCGGCAACTTGACAGAGGTCCAGCCCCTCCAGGATAAGAATATCGCTCTCCAGCAGGATATGGTGTACGGGCAGAGATTCGTCCTCGAACCGGTCCAAGGAGAGGTAATCTATTCCCACCAGTCCAATGCCCTGGGAGGCACAGTAGCTGGCTGCTTCCGGGGATAGTGAGACATAATCGGGGTTGAATGCGGGCTCAAGCATCAGCTTTCTCCGGCTGTTCTCGGTCTTGAATAATAACGCCTGACCTTGTGCTGCTAGGCAGCTCTCCAGGCTGGAAGGCATTATGGGGCCGGTTCCGGAAACCGAGATCACCTCAGCCGGAATGATGAAGCGATCTGGATGGTAGCTGCTCTGGCTCTTGCCGGGGCAAAGAATGTGGCTGGGAAAATCAAGATGCGTCCCGGCATGAGAGCTCATAGAAAGGGAAGAGAGAGAGTAGCCTTTTTGGCCATCTGTTCCCGCCAGCCACTCTTGAAAGTAAGGTCGATCACCAGGAAAAGCAGGCGAGCGACCAAGTGGCGCACTGATATCGTACACCTTATTTAAGTGCTGAAGACTCTCCGGGAAGACTGCGGGCGGCGAAGCCATGAAAGAAGACCTTATTTTAGTATTATATCTTATCTTTCATTTATCCTATATAAATTGGCTTCGTATCCAAGCTGCAGAGACCTCCTTTTCGCCTCACCGCAAAAGCTTTCCTTGACCAAGGAGCACATGGGCTCATGAAGAACCTTGGCTCTCTCGACCGGATGATAAGAGTGATAATAGCAGAGGCATTTCTTCTCGTCGCCCTCTTTTGGGTAAGGGAAGACCTGCAACTGCCTCTGATACTGGCCACGGCAGTAATTCTGATCCCGGTGATCAGTGGAAGCTGCGGCCTGTACGAACTGTTGGGATGGAGCAGCTGCGAGATGATCAAGCGCAAAAACGATGGGCTCAAAACGGCTCTCGTCTTGGCTGCAATTCTCCTGGCGGTGGTAGGAGGTTTTGCCAGCCACATATATACTAAGAACATCCTGTTAGAGGATCTGGAGGAGGTAAACGAATCCTACAATATTGCCAGGCAGTCTCTGCTAGCCGATGGGATCAATTCATCCGCAGAGATCGATAAGCTGGAGAGTTCCTTTGCTGCATTTACGGCAAAATATTCCAGCTACAGGCCTCTGGTGGTGCGGATGGATGGCAATTTCTCTTCCCGGAATGCCGAGATCCTGGCGGCTATATCCAGATCCAAGCAGGCTGGCATGCAAGGGGATGCCCCCTCCAGCCAGAGGCAGCTTGAAGGGGCGGGAGATATCATTTCCGCTATGATAAGAGATTATCAGTAGCGCGAAATTTCTCTGCCGCCGGAGATTTAAGTTTTAAATCCATCGGAGCCAGCAGGAAAGCTTAATAGCCTAAAAGAATTGAAGGGTGGTTGATGGGCTCGTAGGGTAGAGGACATCCTAGCGGGCTTCGGTGGCTTAAAGTCGGAGATACCCGCTGACCTGGGTTCGANNTTCGAGTCCCAGCGAGTCCGTTATCCGCAATTATTGCTTAAAAAGTCAATTCCAGAGCAGCTCTGCAGCGTGGGCAGCATCCTAATTCTTTTTGCGGCCGGATTTGCCGCAACTGCAATGTCTGAAAACTGGCTTATATGATGTCCATTGGAGATCCTGTTGAGGTGAAGCGGGAATAAATTATCCAGGCCGTTGAGATTATTTGCATCCTTAAAGGGCAAACGGCAAACTACTTAAAAATAGAGGCCCAATCATATCTGAAATCAGCTTTTATTGATGACCATAAAGGAGAGACATGACTGAAGGTGAATCCATCAGGCTGAAGGTTTCTGAGGCCAACCAGGGCGATGTCGGAAAGGGGATAGTGAGAATCGGAGAGGATTTCCTGGCTAAGATAGACGCCCGTCCCCTTGACGTAGTTGAATTAGTGGGCTCCCGGCCCACGGCCGCCCTGGCCGTGAGCGCCTATTCCCAGGATCAGGGTCTGGATATGATCCGCATGGACGGCTTGATCCGGTCCAATGCCGGAACCAGCATAGGCCAGTATGTGGAGGTGAAAAAGGCAGCCTGGGGCGATGCCAAGCACGTCACCCTCGCTCCTGTGACTCAGGGCATGCAGATCTTCGCTCCGGGAGATGTTCTGACAAGGGTCTTCAACGGCCGGCCGCTGATAAAGGGAGATGTCATCTCCACTACCAGCGTGAGAAAGCCGCCCTCTGACAGCATTGGTGGCCGGGAGACCATGTTTGAGGAGCTATTCCGGGGCTTTCTGGGAGCCCAGGCTTTTGGCCTTGGTGAGATCAAGCTGCGAGTAGTATCCACCAGTCCGGCGGGAATAGTCAAGATCACTGAGGGGACGGATATTGAGCTTCTGCCCCAGGCTGTGGAGAGCCCGGAGCGCACTGTGCCCTCTGTGGTCTACGAGGACATAGGCGGGCTCAAGCCGGTGATAACCAAGGTCAGAGAGATGATTGAGCTGCCCCTCAAGCACCCGGAGCTCTTCGACCGGCTGGGAATCGATCCCCCTAAAGGGGTCCTGCTGCACGGCCCTCCCGGCACGGGAAAGACCATGCTGGCCAAGGCTGTAGCCAATGAGAGCGATGCCTACTTCATCAGCATCAATGGCCCGGAGATCATGTCCAAGTATTACGGCGAGAGCGAGAAGGCCCTGCGGGACATCTTCGAGGAGGCGGAAAAGAATGCTCCCGCCATCATCTTCTTAGACG
>DAWB01000135.1:3023-3698 GCA_002505805.1 Methanosaeta sp. UBA80
GAGCTGGACTCCATCGCCCCCAAGCGGGGAGAGGTCACGGGAGAGGTGGAGAGAAGGGTGGTTGCCCAGCTTCTCTCCCTCATGGACGGCCTGAAAGAGAGAAAGAATGTGATTGTCATCGGCTCCACCAACCGCCCCGAAGCCCTGGATATGGCTCTCCGCCGGCCGGGCAGGTTCGACCGGGAGATTGAGCTCGGTGTGCCGGACATGCAGGGAAGGATGGAGATATTCCAGATCCACAGCCGGGGCATGCCCCTGGCGGATGATGTGGCTCTGGAGGACTATGCTGCCAGAACCTATGGCTTTGTGGGGGCAGATATCTCTGCCGTCAGCCGGGAGGCGGCCATGAATGCTCTGCGGAGGATACTGCCCCAGATCGACCTGGATGAGCCCACCATACCCAAGGAGATCCTGGACCGGCTGGTGGTGCAGAAGGACGACTTCGAGGCGGCCTTGCGAGAGGTCTCTCCTTCGGCCATGAGGGAGATACTGGTCGAGGTTCCCGATGTCAGCTGGCAGGATATTGGCGGCCTGGAGCCGGTCAAGCAGCTCTTGGTCGAGGCGGTGGAGTGGCCCCTGCGCTATGCGGAAAGCTTCCGCCGCATAGGAATCGATGCCCCTAAGGGCATACTACTCTACGGGCCTCCGGGAACGGGCAAGACCATGCTGGCCAAG
>DAWB01000003.1 GCA_002505805.1 Methanosaeta sp. UBA80
ATCCTTACTCCGGAATGTCGGATCAAAGCTTCCGCGTGAGATAAAGGATCAGTCAATCCTTCAGTCTCCTTGTCCCAAAATAGAGGGATTGGCAGCCTGGAGCGACTGCCGGAAGTCATCTACTGATAAAACTTTTTTGATCGCTTACCCATCCAAATGCTTCCTAATCCTTCACCTCCAGCACAACCTTTTCGATGGTCCCCGTGAACTTGAAAGGAACCTCATAGCTTTCAGTCACAGGAGTCTGGGAGTCGCGGCCCACTTCGAGGCCTTCTTCGAAAGAGTAGCGTGATGGCACTGTAACTACCTCTGTGCCGCCCACATCCTTGCCATCGATATACAATGTAGATATGCCTCTATGGCCGCCCGTCTTTTCGAAAGCCATCGTAAGGACAGATCGACCTATAGGCACCTTGGAGGTCGATGTGACGGAGTAGAGTCTTTCGCCCATGTAGTTGTAGTCGTAGACCAGATGCCCATCCTTGATGAAGAAGGACAAGCCGCCGAATTGCCCGCCTATGGATAAAAGAACTCCTTCGGCACCTTGCGTAGGTACATCCACGTAAGCAGTGATATTGTATGAGTGATTTAATGTGTCGGGTATCATGGGCTCGAGGATTTTTTCATTGCCCGGATAGTAGGTGAAGGCTCCAGTTACTTCGGAAGAATGATACCTGGTATGTTGACGGTCGTCCAATGGGAGCGCATTGAATCTCTCAGCCTGAACAAACCATAGGAGTATCATCTCCTCAAGCTCAGTGGGATAATCAGAGGCAAGGTCGTGGACCTCGGAGGGATCTGCGGAAATGTTGTATAGCTCCCAGGTATCGTTGATAAAGTCCCCTCCAGAAGCTGGCTTATGGTGAGTCACCGCTTTCCATCCGCTGGACCATAGGCCTCTGCTGCCAAACATCTCATAGTACTGCACATGCTTGCCATTTTCTGCATATGGATCTGTGAGGCTGCCGGCAAAGCTCACACCTTCAATTGGTTTCTGGGCATAGCCATTGTAGGTCTCTGATGCCTGGAGGCCCAGGACTTCCAAGACTGTTGGCACAATGTCAATGGCATGGGTATACTGCTCTCTTATACCTCCCTCATCCTTGATCAGCTCCGGGTAGCAGATGATCATGGGCTCGTGCATTCCACCTTCATGAGTATTCTGCTTATACATCTTGAAAGGCGTGTTTCCTGCCATCGCCCAGCCAATTGCATAGTGATTATAGGATTTTGTTCCTCCGAGCTCATCGATATTGGAGAGGATAGACGATATGTTCTCATCCATGTTATTCAGGAAATAGTAGAAGTTCGAGGTTCCATTATATCCACCTTCAGCACTAGCGCCGTTATCTGAGATGAGGACAATCATGGTATTATTGAGTTGACCTGTAGACTCAAGGTAGTCGAGGAACTTGCCGATCTGGGCATCTGTGTGGGTCAGGAATCCCGCATATACCTCTTGCTCCCTGGCTAAGACCCTCTTCTCATCGGCGGAAAGGTGGTTCCATGCCTTGACATTGGGATCTCTGGGCGGAAGCTCGGTATCTTCAGGCACTATGCCCATCGCCTTTTGTCGTACCAGGGTTTCATTCCTGACCGCATCCCAGCCCTGATCGAACTTTCCCTTGTACATGTCTATGTATTCCTGAGGTGCGTGATGGGGTGAGTGACAAGCACCGAATGCAAGGTAAAGGAAGTAGGGCTTTTCGAGATCAATTGCTTGGTTATCATTTATAAATCCAATCGCATGGTCAACTAAATCCTCTGATAAATGATACCCTTCCTCTGGCGTTGCTGGTGGATCAACCCTCTTGGTACCGCTGGTGAGATCTGGATACCATTGGTTTGTTTCGGCTCCAAGGTATCCGTAGTATTTCTCAAAGCCTACTCCAGTAGGCCAGTTATCAAAAGGCCCTGCGGCGGTCGTATACGGCGAGAGATGCCATTTGCCAGCTGCAATGGTATTAAAACCATTGGACTTGAGCATATCTGCCAAGGTTGCTGTGTTTTTGGATAGGTTCATGTTATAACCGGGGTAGCCTGTAGGTAGGTCTACAACCGTTCCAATCCCTGCAGAGTGATGGTTCCTGCCAGTAAAGAGGCATGCTCTTGTGGGTGAGCACATTGGGGATGTGTGGAAGTTGGTGTAGCGCAGTCCGTCTTCAGCCAGGCGGTCTATGTTAGGGGTTTCAATCGGACCTCCGAAGCACCCTATTTGGCCGAAGCCCACATCGTCTAATATGATGAATACGATATTTGGAGAGCCCTTTGGAGGCTGAGCGACCTCAGGCCAGCATGGTGTCGAGTCCTTGTAGGATAGGCCAATATCAGGCTCGCATCCATAAGCTAGATATGAAACTGACCTTCTCAGAGCCAGACTGGTAGGGGTTGGGCTAGAAAGCTCGTCTTCATCCTTGTTAACACTGGCATTGGCGGACATGATCACGAGACGAGTCTCCTTGCGAGGTGCGATCACATCCTCGCTAGCGACCTATGCCAAGCTTGAATTAGCTGTCAAGGGCTTCCTCCGGTTGGTAACGAGTTCAGTCCCAATATTGGCATCTCTTGCCAATTGAGGTTCATCAGGATTCTCGTTCNNGCTCAATTCCAGTATTGGCATCTCCTGCCAATTGAATTTCGTTAGGATTCTCGTTCAACTGTTGCACGTCTGTTCCATCTGCTTCTTGAGAGAATGCAGGAATAAATGAGGCTCCAAGGAATGCTGTAAAGAGAACCAAGAAAACCTCAATAAGTCTCGAAGATTTACGAATAAAAATCCCTCGGATTATTGCTAATATCATCATAATATATGTAATTATGGATTAGATACTCTTATTAGAACCAAACTCCGTCTTTTCTATTAGCCAATTTTTTATGACTTTGTTTGCTGCATCACAATTCCTATATCATTCTCCGAAAGTGGCATTACAGCTAGATTCCCTCTGTATCCTCCTACTTTCCAAAGTCGTATTGGATGCAGTGCCTTTATACTATTTGCAGAAAACGAGGTACACTGCTCAGCCGTCGTAAAAGCAAATCGGGAAAAGATTGATTACAGCGAGACGGCATATGTCGATTCCCAATAAGAGTACCTGCAAAAACACCAGTCTGACAGGATCACATTGGAGGAGCTAAAGCGGAGGCACTCCAGTCAAGATTGATCCCTTTTTATAATCCTTCCCAAATTTTCTATCGAATCCTTACGATCAAAATATCATCTCAGTAAGCCTCAGCATATTACAGGGGCGGATAATGCCGGAGGTCTTTTCCGCCTGCAT
This sequence comes from Methanosaeta sp. UBA80, assembly GCA_002505805.1. Classification (GTDB taxonomy): domain Archaea; phylum Halobacteriota; class Methanosarcinia; order Methanotrichales; family Methanotrichaceae; genus Methanothrix. The sequence continues at coordinate 3,279 of DAWB01000003.1, forward strand.
GGACTGATCAGCTCCTACATATCTGATGCATAAACTAAGATCATGGCAGAAGAAGGCTTTACCGGAGCGACTCGGGCTCAGGCTTTCGGACAGAGGCGTATTCCTGGTCTCCTACCACACATCAGAGATAAAAAGAGCGAATATAAATTTAAGCGAGGCTGCCTACGCTGATTCCCAATAAGACTATTTGCCGAAGCATGAGTCTGAGGGAATCATATCAGCAGAATTCCTCTCCCCCCTTCAGCAAACCTTTTTCTCAAAGCACCCCTTGCAGAGCACCTTCCCTTCCGCCGTCCGGCCCATGATCTCCATGAACCTCTCCCCGCACTCCTGGCAGACCAGAGATGGATAGATCCTGGCTTTGTCCGGCGCTGGAATCTCCGCCTCTCTCACATCCAGAAGATCCTCGTCCCTGCTCGCGAGAATCTGCTCCATGATCCGGGAGCGCATGCCTTCCATCTCCTTCTTCTCGGCAGGAGTGAGATTTCCGGCCGCCATCTTCTGGCGCAGGCCGTCCATCCCGGCAAAGACATCTCCCTTGAAATAAATGCGCAGAGCCTTTCCCTGATTCCGGGAGTAGAAGGTGAAAGCCTGCTTTCCGTTGTCAATTACAATCAGATTTCCCTTTCCCGCCGTGCAGCCTAAGAGAAATTGAACCGCGTCCACGCTACAGGATTTGTTCTCGGCAATGCACACCAGCTCCTCATCCTCCGACCTGGGATAGTGCGCTTTTACATAGCGGGCCACCCGGTAGCCCATGGCCAGACCGGGACAGACGTGGCCGTGAAACTCGGCCGCCTTTTTGAAGTCCTCTTCCATAGTAATTCACCTCATATCGAATTAAATGATAATTCTCTCGCTTTGCCCCACATTCAGATGTTCTCTCCCTGGTATCGGCCGGAATACTCCTTTTCCGCCTCCTTTTCCAGCCGTAGGAATACCAGCTGCATCAGCCGGGCCTTCTTTTTCAGCTTCAGCCCCGCCGGATTATAGACCACCAGCAGGCTCTGGCTCCTGCCCCGGTAGCCTGGGTCCCAGAGAGCTGTCTCCAGGGTCGCTCCGCATCTTAAGAGCGAAGATCTGGCCCGGCCAATGGCTGCCGCATCCCTGGGAATGCTCACAATCTCATTGAAGGTTACCAGGTAGGGGCCGGGAGAGAGGCTGATCCAGTCCTCAGAATCGAAATCCAGGGCCTCGGTCTGGGGCAGCACCCTCTCT
>DAWB01000198.1:0-6108 GCA_002505805.1 Methanosaeta sp. UBA80
ATGGAATTAGTAGCTGTGGACACCCAATCTCGGAGATCTAATAATGGGCAGAGCCCACAGCAGGAGAAAATAGAATCCCCAAAAGATCTGGGTCCCACCTTTTATGAGCTAGATGGTCGGCGGAGAAGACGACTCATCCTCAATTATGCCTGGCGTCACCACCGATCAAGAATAGTAATAATCATATTGTGTCTAATCGTAGTGCTCTTAGGGACTCTCTTTTGGAAAGAGCTGCACTTCCCAAATACATTCTCAGAGGCTCCCAAAAGCCTGATCGACTGGCTGATTAATGCCCAGTCCATTTTCGGCTTGNNGGAGGACGAGCTGCCCAGGAAGTTGAGCGTCTTCTTCTTTGAAAAAGAGCATGCTCTTATAGTCTGCCGGTATGCCTGGCTGGCCGGAGCAGATGAGATCAGAACCTGGGGGCAGCAGATAGCATTCCAGGCACAGCCTCCTGCTAAAACGCCATTAAAGCTGGATTTTGGCGCAGATGTCGAGACCAAAAAGCCAATTCTTCTGTCGGGGCCAAGAGATGAGATCTGGAAGCACTACTCTGTATGTTTCAGACTCACGAATTTGAATGAAACCCTTAAAAAATACGTTGCTGAGAATCCAGGATTTTGCAGATATCAAAACTTGGCGGCGAAAAAAACAATAACTCATGACGCTGCTCAAAAACTGGTTGAGACGATCCCTGAGGTGGCTGAATGGAAAACGATAGTCTCCCAGAAGCTCTCTTGAGGATCTGCTATCAATTGACTAGTAATCTCTACGCATGCCTTGGTGACCAATCCCATGAATAACCTAACCCATAGAATTCTGTCCACGACTCCCCAAAGTACTTATCTTTGAATGCCATTTCGCCCATCAGGAGGCTATTTCAGAGTTGTGCATCCTAATCCCAGACTACCAAATCTTGCTTTAAAATCAAGTAGCCCACTCTTTGGGCAGGTTGGGTCTTATGGCTAAATATCCATCTGTGGCCAGATTTCTTGTATCGGGCGGCCAGCCTCCAAAGCTGACTATGGCTCTTCACCTGGCAGAGAGAATTCATCTGGCTTTAGTTGAGCACTCCAATGGCTCAAGCAAGTTCACAGGCTGCGATACTGATCACATACCTTTAAAGGGCCATCAGCACGCATACATTTTCTGCGAATCTAACCTGGGGCTAGGAAGGGGGAATGAAGGAGAGATAACCCATGTCACATTCTATCGCTTTGCCGGTTTCAGTTCTCATGATCAGAAGGCTCTGCAGAAGTTGGAGCATGTCTACGATGGAAATGTTCTTGATGTTCATNNTTCTCTATTAGGCATGGGCCAGCCAGAGGATTTTGGAGGAACAGATCTGGATCGGTGTCCACTGCTGGCCAAATCCCGAACATGGGTTTCGCGCCTGCCTTTTGTTCCTGCCCGCCACCCTAAGTCCAAAAATAAGGGAAAGGGTCCTGCCAGGTTAGATGATACAGGCTTGCATATCGACGGCCCAGAAGACGAGCTCAGAAGGCTATTGAAGCTGGGCGGGTTTCCAGTGCCAAAGATGCTTGAGCAAGTGCCTTGTACGCAATTGGGCGAGAACAAGGTGTTCTGGTCCAATTTCCNNGGGATAAAAGCCTCCAGCCAAAAAACCTGTGGATTTCGCATCCACTTTCCAGAGCCGGTGCAGGGGCCGCTGGCGGTTGGAAAGGCGGCACATTTTGGAATGGGATCGTTCGTTGCAGATGAAAATAGAATAATCAAAGCCATCAAAGAAAACTCTTTGGCTCGTTCAAATCTCCAGAGGAAGGGCGATATTCAAATTGGTCTGCTGGAGGCGAAAATAAGATTCCTCACACAAGCTCATATTCCTTTGCGGGCAGGAACCGGCTTCAGGATTGGCTTAGGCAATAAGATTATCGACCGTGTCTGTGCCGTTTACGTTCAAAATCCTGAAGAGCATTCAAGATCAATAAATGAACGCCGCTATTGCAGAACAAATTGCCAATTAGCTAAATGCTGCAGCTATGGCAGGCTCTTTACATTATTTCCTCTGGAAGACCAAAAGGATTCTCTCGGGTCATTTGAGCCTCCTTTGCCTTTGATTCTCATGCCACCGGCTACTGGCTCATACAGTCCTGACGACTGCGCAACTGTTGGCTTTGCTGTGATCGGGTCAACTCTGGATACTCTGCCTTATCTTTTTTTAGCCCTAAGAGATCTTGGGAAATCTGGGATTGGACAAGATCGCCATATTGGAGGCGGCAGATTCGATCTGGAGTCAGCATACAGTCTGACTCCCCAGGAAAGAAAACAAGTGTACGACAACGGCAATCTACAGAGCAATATAAGCACTTTTGGCTATTTGGATCTTCTAGAGCAGACAGAAAAGTTTGATGGCTCTCTAACCTTGAGATTTCTAACGCCAACGCATATCGGGGATGGGAGTGGATATTCGTCTCGTCCCTCCTTTGAGATGCTTCTTGGGCATTTGCTCATACGTGCCAATATGCTATCATCTTCGCATGGAACAGGATATCTCTACAGCCCTAAAGAATGCCAGAGTCTGCTGGAAAAGGCTGAAAAGATAGAGCTAGTATCAGCCTTTGTTGATGAGGTTCATCTCCATCGTCAGAACGGAGCGCAAGGAGATTCTCACTATCGTCCTCCTCACTTTTTGGGAAAGATCGTTTACAGAGGATATTTCTCAAAAGATACTATGGCCATGCTTTCGCTCGGACAGATAATGAATGTAGGAAAGGGAGCTTCAATTGGCAATGGAATGTTCCAGATTGAAAGAGGCCCATAGCATTGTTTATGGTCTTAGGCTAATCCTTTGGCGCGAGCTGCTTCTCTCAGGGCTTGAAGATCGATGATCTCGGCCACCTCGAACCTTGCTGGCAAAGCTCCTTTTACCGGCCTCATCCTGATAATAGTAGGCAAATATCCACATCTCCCATGGATTTCGGAAATCAAAATTGCTGTAGTGTAGTTGAGTGAAGGAAGATTTATGATAATGGAAAGAGTCTGCCATTCTCTTTTAGAAAGGACTACATTGTCGATTAGTGCAATGGCTTGAGGAGCTAATGGCTCTTCGGTCCGTATGTTGCTGTTGATCTCAATTACCTTCTCGACATTTTCACCTGTTATCACTGAAATCTGATCCAGATGGTCATTAGTAAGGGGATGGGCGAAATTTATTATTATCATGGCTATGGCTGCAATTGCTTTATCTTGCTTAACCTTAATACCACTTCTTCTGCTTTTGTCACAAGCTTTCCTGACTGCATAGGATTGCTCCTCATTCCACAATGGGCGACATCATTTCTCAACTGGATCAAATCTCTCCAGATTCCAATTAGCTCAGACTCTTCTGACCTGCTCTCTGTCGAGATCATAGATTTTGCCCTGCTATTGAGCATACCCTCTGCTTTCTCTCGGTCAGACAACAAATTCATGCCCATAAGCGATGTGTAGTAAGTCACAACCCATTCTCTTGATAGCAATATTGCCTGTATGACTTGACCTTTTTCCAGCTGCCTCCTCTGTATTTTAAGCTCTATAGCCAGGCGATGATTTATATCCTCCCTTGGATCCTGGAGAGAAAGGGGACTGAATTCCTCATTGATACGATCTATTAAGAGAGAGAATGGTTTGGCCCAATCATCAGCTTCCTTTCTGCAGCTGTCCGGCCGGTTGGACATCTTCCATGCTTTGTTCATAACNNTCTTCAATATCTGCAGCTATGTTCTTCAGCTCTTTGGGTGGCTGTCGGCCATCTCTGGATTCGGGAATTTTATAAGCTACCTGGTGGGCATCTCTCAGGAGATGAGCTATTTCTGAACCCTGGTCTGTCTTAACAAATTTATCCGTGGCATTTGTCCAATCCAATAGCGTGACAAATGGGGTCAGATCAAATACGGGGCTTCTATCATCCACTCTGGCATCATATGCTCCATAGACAAGGGCTTCGAGCTCCATATCTTTGGCAGCCCGAAGATAAGAGACGGCAATTATAGCCAGGAAAGGTATTGACCTGAAGGCATGCGTTATGTCAAATATGATCCTGTCGCCGCGGTTGACATTCTGAGTCAATTTTTCGAAGATTCCCCATATCTCGGCTTCATTCTTTCCGTCTGGGATGGAGATAGGACGCAATGATGCTTTTCCCTTTAGGCGATTTGATAGGATTTCCAGATATTTGTTCTCTGCATCTTTGGTGAGAAATACAAGAATCTCTTCCGGACTAAAAAAACTGTTTAGAGCCTCCGGAAAGAGATTTGTTCTGCAGGTCTTTTGGTTCAGAAAATAGGTGGTCTCAGCATAATTGAATGTGCCGAGAAATGTGATCGCTTTCCTCATTGGTAATACTCCCGTAATCCTATTATTAAATAGGCCTTGCCAAGANNCATGAGAGCCAGCTTTCTGGTCTTCGGAAACTCAGCAACATTTGCTCTCCCTAGACGGAATGCATCACGGATATCATCGAGAAGATCAGGAAATAGCCTGGCCACAGTCATCCCATGCCAACCCGATCCCCATCCAGCCCTTAAGAGCATCCCGCCCTTTCTTTCATTAAGGGATTGCAGTTTCTTATAAAAATCTAAAAGAAATGGTTCATCATATTCCGAGAAGAAGTCAATTTCAGACTTTATATAATCAGAATAATAAGATCTAGTGATTTTTTCCAAGTCCTTCAGATCGTCCACCTGCAAATTAAGCTTTGATCGAATATCATCTCTGATGAGGAACGGATCTATGTCAATAGAGATCTGGGTTTCTGTACCTGGCTGGAAGGCTTCGGCTCATAGCGTCATTTTCGTATCCATTCTGCCGTCCCTGCAGATTCCTCACAGCGACATCAAAGCACTGGAGCTGCTCCTTGGGTATGATGTCGGAGTCTGACACTTTCAAAGCACGAAGGTGATCATAATTTGGGTGATTTCCTTTGATAGGATCCTTTCCTAAAAACAATCTTTCCAGGGGCTGAGCTGCCCAGGCCGCTGAACTCCTCNNCAGCACGCTCTATTGCGGACTCGATCTTATCTCTGGCCTCATTAATCAGGCTTGAATCGTTCTTGATTCTCTCCCATAGAATTGCTGTTCTCAGAGCACCTTTTAGCGAGCTTCCAGGGACATAAGGATTTCCTAATCCATCCTTCAGGCAAGAAATGATTTCGCCCTGAGGAGGATTGCTGCAGGCGACTGAATATGATGCTACATGTGCCGGATCTATGCCCTTGCCTCGCAGATAAGAGCCAATATCAAAGCTCCTCATGTCCATGGCATCGGATAGCTCTTCCGGGTCTACTTTGGGAATAGAGGCTAGGCGTCGCAGATCTATTATCATTACCCGATTTCCTCTGACAACGTAGTCCATCTTGCTTAAACGAAGCCCGCTGCCCACATGCAGAGGTGTAATGAAATGAAGACTATATCTCATTCTGCCATCCTCATGGGTGCCTTAAATGCAAGGCCATAAGAGAGGATTCTCTTGCCTTTTCTTGTTCCCTCGCCACTCACATCCTCCATGCAGCCAACCAGATTCTCAGGGTATGGCACTACAGAACCCTCGATGAGCATTCTTACGCTTTTCTTTCTCCGGTCGGATTTGCCTGCCACCCAGCCCCTTCTTGAGATCAAGCCGTAGTAAGACCTGAGCAAAATAGCGGTTTCTTCTCTTCGTGGACGACACAGGGAGAGAAGCATCGCCCCATCACCCTCATCAGACCCTAAGGAGATTGAACCATAGTCCAGTGAGAATAGACCTCNNCTCATCGCCTAAAAGACGCAATGCGCCCTCCAGCCTGGGTTTATATCCTCCATCCAGGAAATCTACCAGCATGTACAGACCACAGTCTTTCATGAATCTGACATCTCCCGCGTAGTAGATATCGGATCGTCTCGTATCCCGGTCCAGGGTCACTCTGGAAGCTTCTCCTACTGTCCAGGGTGTGCTTGCATCTGCTCTGCTTAGCATGTCTTGAATCGAGGAAGCCTCATCTCGTGTGGCTATTATGTTTCCCGGATCGCTCCGGACTATTTGATACTCCGGTGATTGAAGGCTTTTTCCCTGAGCCAGGTTTTGGAATATGGAATGTGTGACCAATGCAGCCCGCCTCACGCTCTTCTCCT
>DAWB01000198.1:6148-6907 GCA_002505805.1 Methanosaeta sp. UBA80
CGCGATCAACTCCTCTTCACCATAAAGCAGTCTCCAGGCCCAGCATATTGCCCCGAAAAGAGTGTCGGAATGGACGGTAGTCGATGTTTCCTCCAGGCCCACGCCACGCTCACCTATATGGAAAGGAGCATTAGGCTTGATGATAAAGCAGCTAAGTTCAGGCATAGCTCACCAGCAGGATTCAGCTCTTATTGATCTCTTCCAGGATTTTGTTGAATCCGTCCCGGATACCGGCCGCAGTTTGCGTTCCGCTAATCAGAGGCACCTCTCCGTCACCTGTGGCATAATATTTCGTGGGTCGCCAGGCTACTTTCTCGATATCGAATTTTATCTTGCCATAACCACGAGAGCCCTGGCCGCCAAGAGAGTCGTCCTCGAGAAGGGTCATGGCCTGGAAAACATGCTTGAAGAAATTCGCATCCCCTTTTACAAAGACGTTAAAGATCATGCCAAACTCAAATTGCGATCCCGCCGGAACACGCTCTATTTGTCTTGGAGTAGCCTGGGAGGTAATGCGGTCAATGACCACTTCCGTCTTGACATCTGTGAAGAGAAGATCTGTCTCTGCCTTCTCTAATGCCGCGGCGGTCTCATCCGTCATCAAGGCATCTCTGACCATCAGGCGGGTGAGTGTGGGCATGGTATTGTCATTCTCGCCCGATTCAGCCTCCTCGGGCAGTGGGATAGAGTCTGCTGTGACTCCGAAAACACGGCAGACGCTGCATTCTTTAAAATCTTCTAGATCCTTGCACATGTGAA
>DAWB01000036.1:0-11183 GCA_002505805.1 Methanosaeta sp. UBA80
GGTCTTGTAGAAGAAGTTGTCCGCCAGCATTATGGTCTCATCGTCTATGATCTTCATCAGCCCCACAAATACCACATTGGGCACCCCGGCTTTGCTGGCCGTGGCAATGGGTATGGGTTTTTGCTTCTCCAGCGTCTCCCGAACTTCCGCAGGCATCTTTACCATTTTAATATCACCTTGACCCAAGTATAGCTGCATCATGCGATAAATACCTGTGCTTTGCTGCCGAATGATGCCGGTTTTATGCAGAGTAGTCAGCAAAGCCGCCGCTGCTGCCGGAGTAGACAGTTTCGATTTATTTCGCTCCACACGGCATACCTTTAATACCGGCTGATCTAATCAGGCATCAGACCATGCCCGCCGATCCGGTTGTCAAATGGGAGGAGTTCTTGCGCTCCCGCTACTGGGATGACCTCCTGGAGCTGGCCGACTCCTACCCCGACGAGAGAAGCTTAACCGTCCGCTTTCCCGACCTGGACCGCTTCGATCCGGAGTTCGCCGAGGAGCTTTTAGAGGGCCCCGAGCCGGTGCTGGAGGCGGCCCATGCTGCCCTGCTGGAGCTGGACCTGCCCATGGATGTCTATATGGAGCGGGCCCATGTGCGGATAATCGAGCTGCCCCGCCACTTCAAGACCCGCGAGCTAAGAAGCGATCACATCGGCAAGCTCCTGGCCATAGATGGCTTGGTTAGAACGGCAACCGAGGTCCGGCCCAAGATAGTCTCCGCTGCCTTCCAGTGCCAGAGATGCGGCTTCACCTTCTTTAAAGAGCAGACCGGCAACAAATTCGAGGACCAGAACCTCAAGTGCATGAACCAGGCCTGCGACCGGGGCGGCCCGTTCAAATTGTTGCTGGCCCAGTCCAAGTTCGTGGATGCCCAGAAGATCCGGGTCCAGGAGTCCCCAGAGGAGCTAAGAGGCGGCGAACAGCCCCAGACCCTCGACGTTGAGCTGGAGGACGATCTGGCGGGAAGGATCTTTCCCGGCGACCGGGTAATAGTCAACGGGATTCTCAAGTCCTACCAGCGCTCCTCCCCCCAGCAGGGCAAGAGCACCTACTTCGACCTCTTCCACAAGGGGGTCTCCGTGGAGATGAAGGAGCAGGAGTTCGAGGAGATTGAGATCGATCCGGAGGAAGAGAAGCAGATCCTGGAGATGTCCTGCGATCCGGAGATCTATGATAAGATCCGGGGCTCAATAGCCCCCTCCATCTACGGCTATGACGATGTCAAGGAGGCCCTGGGCCTGCAGCTGGTCTCGGGCTTCGAGAAGCATCTTCCCGACGGAGCCCGCATCCGGGGGGACATCCACATCCTTCTGGTGGGCGACCCGGGCATAGCCAAGTCCCAGCTTCTGCGCTATATGACCAAGATCTCGCCCCGGGGCATCTACACCTCGGGCAAGAGCTCCACCTCGGCCGGCCTCACCGCCACCGCAGTCAAGGACGAGCTGGGAGACGGCCGCTGGACCATCGAAGCGGGAGCCCTGGTTTTGGCGGACAAGGGCATAGCGGCCATAGATGAGATGGACAAGATGGACAACGAGGACAAGAGCGCTCTCCACGAGGCAATGGAGCAGCAGACCATCAGCGTGGCCAAGGCCGGGGTCATGGCCACCCTCAAATCCCGCTGCTCTCTGCTCGCTGCCGCCAACCCCAAGCTGGGTCGCTTTGACAAGTATGAGCCCATTGCCCCCCAGATCAACCTCACCCCCGCCCTCATGTCCCGCTTTGATCTCATCTTCGTCCTCACCGACGATCCGGACGGCAATCGGGACTCGGCCATAGCCCAGCACATACTGAAGAGCAACTATGCCGGAGAGCTGGCCACCCAGATCGAATGGAACCCGGATATCTCCCAGGAGGACATCGACCAGGCCCTNNACAAGCCGGCCATAGATCCGGAGCTTTTGAGAAAGTATGTGGCCTATGCCCGGAAGAACATCTTTCCCACCTTGACCGATGAGGCCAAGGATTACTTCCTCAAGTACTACGTTGGCCTGCGGAGCCAGGGGCAGGACAGCAACAAACCGGTTCCTGTAACCGCCCGCCAGCTCGAGGNNAGGCGAGGCCAGCGCCCGGCTGCGCCTCTCCCCCAAGGTCACCCTGGAAGATGCCAGGAGGGTGGTCAAGATACTGGAGGCCTGCCTGAGAAAGGTGGGCATCGACCCGGAGACGGGATTTTTGGATGCAGATATCATCGCCTCGGGAACCAGCAAGAGCACAAGGGATAAGACTAAATCGATAAAGGACATCGTGAGGGAGGTCTGCAAGGAGCAACAGGGATTGGCTCCTCTGGAAACCGTCTTGGATCTGGCGGAGCAAGCTGGAATCGAGAGAGATCGAGCCGAGGGAATAGTAGAGCGGCTGAGGCGGGACGGCGACCTCATAGAACAACGACACGGTATGCTCAGGCTTCCATAGAACCGAGCAGCACAAGCATAGCCTAAGAAATTGAGAATTCAAACTGATAAATGATGAACATGTCTGAAGAGACCGAAAAAAAAGAGATGTACCTAAAGGCCTATGAACAGGGCAGAGAACGTCTCATCGCCGTATGCGACTGCGATATCCTGGGAGGGACGTTTTCTGAGGGTCAATTGAAGATAGATGTCAGCCCAGACTTTTTCGGAGGGGAAAAGGCCTCCTGTGCAGAGATTGAGGCCGCTCTGGCCTCGGCCACCATGGCCAATTTCGTGGGCCGCAAGACAGTCAGGCACGCAATTTCTCTCGGCTATATAGAAGAGGATAATGTCCTTTCCATAGACGGTGTACTCTACGCTCAGATGGTGCGAATGTGAAGCAAGCCATCTGCCCCCGCTGCGGCCAGCCCACTGAGGATGGCCTCTGCTCCCAATGCGTGCAGGAGACAACCGAGTTAGCCAGCTGCCCCAATCAGGTAGAGGTGGTGATCTGCTCAACATGCGGCTCCCAGCAGATCAATGGCAAGTGGCAGCTTCCGGGCACTCTTCCCCTGCAGGATCTGGCGGCACAGGCAGCTGCCGACTCTATATGGACCCATAGAGAGATGATCCAGCCGCAGATCGATGTAGACCTCAAGGCGGTGGGAGCCACCCGCTATCTGGCCAGGATCGATATTAGGGGCAATTTTAGGGGAAGGAGCTCCATAGTGCAATGCGAGATTCCTGTCCGCATCAAGAAAGTGGCCTGCGAGCGTTGCAGCCGCATGGCCGGAAAATACTTTGAATCAACCGTGCAGCTTCGGGGCAGCCCTGAGCGGGCCATAAATCGACGCGAGATCGAGGAGGCAAAGAAGATGGCCAGGGATATGGCCGATTCCGCATATCGGGGAGGAGACCAGCTCTCATTTATTCAGGAGATAAAAGAGGTCAAAGGAGGCCTGGATATAATCCTGGGCTCGACTCAACTAGGCAGACGCATGGCCAAAGCATTTGTAGAGCGCTTTGGCGGCAGGCTTTTGGAGACAGCCAAGCTGGTGGGAAGAAAGGACAACCGGGACGTCTATCGTACCACCCTGCTGGTCAGATTCCCCAGGCTCAAGCGCGGAGATATAGTCTCCTCTAGGGGTGTTTTATCCGTAGTATCCGGATTCGACGGTAAAACCACACTGATCACCTCCCTTCCGGAAGGGCGCAGGTCATCTATGAGCCAGGAGATCTCTGAGATGGCCCAGATCCTGGGAAATAAGGCCGATGCATTATCGGCAACGGTGATCTCTGTGGACGATGACGTCCTGGAGATCATGGATCCGGAGACTTTTCAATCCGCTCTCGCGGCTCGCCCCAGGGATATGAAGGTCGGGCCGGGAGAAGAGGTAAAGGTAGTAAGAACGGGAGACGGATTCATAATAATATAGAATATATTATATATTGTACGCGGGGCTGATGAAACCATTGGCCACCAAAAAGTTCTTAAACTAGTTTTGTGCATTTTTAAGCGATAGAAGCGCGTATTTAAGCTTCAAATCACATGATGATTAAGCCTGGGCAAAGCCTGGGCGATGAAATGCCAGCCATAAAAGAGTAAAAATGCTCATGTGTGGGCATTTCTATCAGATGTCCCCTAACATTGATAGATGGACACTAGAATAGTTGGATAAACCTCATATTCACCTCATTCACTGCTCACTGCTTGCCTGTAAGGCGGCATGGCTATATACGCGGCGCTGGGTCGCGGATCGGCCTTGGCAGGCCGGAGATAGCTTTGCATTTATGGTTGAGTGTGACTTTTATCAAACTATTTTAAAATAAGAGGTGTCTTAGATGCAAAATGTTGATACAACTAAATATGTTATTTATGCGGATATAACTGCTGAGGGAATAGTAGAGAGGCCGGATGTGGTCGGAGCCATATTTGGTCAGACCGAAGGCCTGCTGGGATCAGATCTGGATCTTAGAGACCTTCAAAAAACAGGAAGATTGGGCCGAATAGATGTGCAGATCACATCCAGTGGGGGAAAGTCCAGCGGCACCATCTCCATCCCTTCCAGCTTCGACAAGGTAGAGACTGCCATCTTGGCGGCAGCCCTGGAGACCATCGACCGGGTAGGGCCCTGCATCGCTCGCATTGCCGTCAATCGCATCGAGGATGTGCGCGCTTCCAAGAGAAAGTATGTCATAGAGAGGGCCAAGCGCATCCTGGTGGAGATGTTCGATGAGNNCATCCTGGAGACGGAGGAGATCACCGAGGAGATCAAGCAGTCGGTCCGGGTGGAGGAGATTACTCATTTGGGCAAAGATAACCTCCCAGCTGGTCCTAATGTGCTGGACTCAGATGCAATCCTGGTGGTGGAAGGAAGAGCAGATGTGCTCAATCTTCTCAAATATGGCATAAAGAATGCTGTGGCCGTTGGCGGGACCAATGTGCCCCCCCATATAGCTGATCTCTGCGCCAAGAAGGTGGTGACCGCATTTACCGATGGCGACAGGGGCGGGGAGCTGATCATCAAAGAGCTGCTTCAGGTGGCGGACATAGACTTCGTGGCCAGAGCTCCGGAGGGTAAAAGCGTTGAGGATCTGACTCAGAAAGAGATTGTGAGAGCACTGCGCCAGAAGATCCCTGTGGAGCAGGTTCTGGATCAGTACAAGATCAAGAGCCAGCCCAAGAAGAGACGGGAGATCACCACCAAGAGAAAGAGCCTCATCCGAGAGAAGCCCTTGTGCGTGCGCAGCACTATGGAGAGGGCGGAGGTAATCGCACCGAGAAGGATCATGCCCCGGGAGGTCGTGGCCAAGCCTGAGCCGGCCATTGTGGAGACGGAAGTTGTCGCCCATGAGGCCGCTCCGGAGCCCGAGCCGGAGAGAGAATGGTTTAGAGCTCATATGGAAGAGCTGGATGGTACGCTCTCCGCCAGGATCATGGACAGGAATCAAAATGTGCTCAAGGAGGTTGCCGTCAGGGATCTGGCCCGGGAGCTCAAGGAGGCCAATGGGGACGTGAGCGGAGTGATTTTTGATGGCGTGGTAACCCAGCGCATACTGGACATAGCCGCTGAGAAGGGCCTGGAATATCTCATTGGGGCCAAGATGGGCAATGTTGCTAAAAGCCCCTCTTGCATCAGAGTTCTGACCAAAGAGGCCTGATCATCTCAGCCTCTTCCCCTTTTTCGAAAATTTTTCCTTGCCTGATGAGTGGTCTATCTTTAAGCGGCCCAATTCCGATTTAATCTGTTAAGGAGATGTTGCATCCAATGGAGTTCAAGCAGTGCATTGTTATCCGAGAGGATCTCAAGCTCTCAGCGGGCAAGCTTGCAGTTCAGGTGGCTCATGCTGCAGTCATGGCTGTGGAGAGGGCAGAGAAAATGGATAGATCTACTGTAGCCGACTGGAAGAGTGAGGGACAGAAGAAGGTGGTCTTGAAGGTCCCCGGTGTGCCGGACCTCTTCCGGCTGCGTGAGGAGGCGGACCGGGCCGGAATAGCCAGTGCCATCGTAGCAGATGCGGGTCTGACGGAGATTCCAGCTGGTACCATCACCGCTCTGGGGCTTGGCCCGGCCCAGGCCAAGCTCATGGACAAGGTTACAGGCAAGCTTAAGCTGGTCTGAGGCGGTTAAGAATGAGATCAGGCCCTGCAAAAGGCGATAGATGATGATTCTCGCCAGTGAGATGGATCGGTCCCTGGGAATGGACTACTACATCACCGATGCCCCCGGGTGCAGTGGAAAGATCAAGAGCAGTGCCGGGGATTTCGTAGTCTCTGAGATCTTTTCGGAAAGGGAATATGAGGGCGGCAGGTACCTGATAGTGGAGGTGGAGAAGACCAACTGGGATGCGCACAGGCTTATCCGGGAGATGGCCAGGATCCTACGCATCAGCCAGAAGAGGTTCTCCTGGGCAGGCACCAAGGACAAGAAGGCTGTCACCAGCCAGCGCATCAGCATCATGAACCTGGAGGCAGAGGAGCTATCCCGGATCAGCCTGCCGGACCTGAAGATCAGGGTGCTGGGGCGCTCCAACCGTGGTGTTGGGCTGGGGGACCTTTTGGGCAACCGTTTTTCAATNNGCTATCACCCGGCAGATCGAGAGTTATGGCGGCATCCCCAATTACTTCGGGGTCCAGAGGTTCGGAGAGGTCCGACCGGTGACACACAGAGTGGGAGAAGCCCTGGTGCGGGGGCAGTATGAAGATGCAGTCTTCATCTATCTGGCCCAGCCCTTTCCCGGAGAGCTCCCTGAGACCATTATCGCCCGGCAGGCGTTGTGGACGGGCCGGAATATACCTGAAGCGCTGAAGCATTTTCCGGAGCGCCTGAGCTTTGAGCTGGCCATGCTCAATTATCTGACGGAGCATCCCGGAGATTATGCCCATTCTTTTATGGTGCTCTCTCCCAACCTGCGCCGCCTCTTCGTCCATGCCTATCAGTCCTATCTCTTCAATAAGATCCTCAGCCTTCGTCTAGGAGCGGGAATGCCTCTCAACCGGGCGGAGGTAGGAGATGTGGTCTGCTTCGCAAGAGACGGCCTTCCGGATATGGGCCGGCTGCANNGCAAAAGGCTAATCCGGAAAACCTCTCGGCCATAAACAGGCTGATAGAGAGGGGCCGATCTTTTCTCACCCTGCCCCTGATAGGATTTGACACCGAGCTGGCGGGGGGCAGGGAGGGCGAGATTGAGCGGGCTGTGCTGGCCGAGGAGGCCGTCTCAGAGGAGGACTTCCGGGTGGCCGGGTGCCAGGATCTGGGATCCAAGGGTACCAGACGCGCTGCCCTCTGTCCGGTATTGCCGGAGATCACCTTATCCGGCAGCAGCGCAAATCTGCAGTTCCTTCTGCCCAAGGGAAGCTATGCTACAGTGCTATTGAGAGAGTATATCAAGGGCAATGAATACAGTCATGATTCAAGAGAGAGAGTTTCAGCCGAGGAATGATGCCAGTGCAATTGGAATTAGAGAATCCATACGTTGTGGTCTACAAACAGATCCATGCCGTGGTTGACGACGAGGGCCGCAGGTTGGAGCTTATGGAGCGCTCCAACTGCTATGGAGGATCGGCCTGGGCCAGGTACCATTACTGCCGCGGTCCCCTGGTGAAAAGCTGTCGCAATATCGGGGAGTGGTTTAGATACACCATCGAGCCCGGAGCGGTAGATCTGGATCTGGTCTCCTCCAAGAGGTCGGCTGGCATAGAGTCGGTAGCAGTCAATGGCAGAGAGGTGGAGGTTACCTACGCCGGCCTGGGCGGAGGGGGGGTGGGGGCTACCCTCAGCCGGGCCGGAGCCGAGGATGTGCTGCGCTATGAGGCAACGGAGAGCGGCGGAGGCAGGGTGGCCCGGGGAACCATAGTCCTGCCCCGAAGGGAGAGGATGATCATCGGGATAGACGACACCGACTCCAAGACCGAGGGAGCCACCTGGAGCCTGGTTCACAACATCGCTCAGAAGGTGGATCGAAAGGAGGCTCGCTACATCTCCCACAGCCTCGTTCAGCTCTTTCCCGTGCCCACCAAGACCCAGAACTGCGTGGCCACGGCGGTTGAGTTCGCTTGCCTGCCGGATAAGGCGGAGGGAATGTTATCCGAGTTCAAGGCATTGCTGGGCAAGTACTCCGTCTCTTCCCAGACAGGAATGGCCGTCTTCCGGGACTATGATCCCTCCTCCCTACTGCCATTCGGGCAGCGGTGCAAGAGAGAGCGGGTGCAGTATGAGGATGCCCTGGATGCGGCGCGGGAGAATGGGGTGCAGATAATGATGAAAGGCCAGGGGCTGATCGGAGCCGTGGCTGCTCTGCCCTTCTCTGCCCAGCCGGATGAATCGGTTCTGCCTGATGATTCGCTAAAGACATGAACGGCCTGGAAGCTGCCGTCCAAGCGGCAGAGGATGCCGCCGTTTCCGTGCGGACCTATGTGCCCGGATATCCCATAACCGATCTGGCCCAGGCCCTCCGCTGCCAGATATCGGTCAATGAGAAAGTGGCCCTGGAGATAGCCCTGGGGGCCTCAGCCACCGGCCAGCGCTCTCTGGTTGTGGTCAAGCAGGTGGGCATGAACCTGCTTGCTGATCCATTGGTCATATCCGCCACCCATGGCATAGGCTCCGGTGTTGTGGTTTTAGTGGGGGACGACCTGGGGCCGCGCCGCTCTCAGGTGGAGATGGACAGCAGGTTCTACGCCCCTCTCTCTGAGCTGCCGCTGCTTGATCCCAGCAGACCCGGCCTTCTTCATGCCTCCCTTCTGGAGGCCTATACCCTCTCGGAGAAGCTCAGGATTCCGGTTATGGTGAGGGTGACTTCCCGGCTTCTCGCTGCCCAAGAGGAGCATATCCCATCCCGGCCTCTTCCGTCCACGGGGCAGAGGCTGGAGAAAGAGAGTTGGAGTCTGACGGCAAAGGGCCGTCACCAGAGGCATCATGATCGGATCATGGCCTTGGCCCAGGAGGCATCCGAGTCCTCATCCCTAAACCATTTTCAGATATCGGGCGACGTTGGGATCATAGCCAGCGGCTATCCCGCCAGCCTGGCCCAGGAGCTGGGTTTCTCGGTTCTGGCTCTGGCCTACAGCCATCCCCTGCCGGAGAGGCTTTTGCGCCGCTTCATAGATGGACATCGATTGATACTGGTGGCAGAGGAGCCGGAGCCATTTATAGAGAGCATTTTATCCCAGAATCCCAGGGCTAAGGGCAAGCTAACCGGCCATCTGCCCCGGGGAGCCCTGGAGCGCTCGGACATCATCCAGGCCCTGGAGAAGCTGGAGGGCAGGCCGGATAAAATGCCCCAGGCATATGAGAGCGTGGCGGAGAGGGGGTATGAGGGCATCTGTCCCGACTGCCCCTTCCGGGCCCTCTTCTTTGCCCTGGCAAAAGTGAATGCGCCCGTGGCCGGTGACGCCGGCTGCTCCATCCGGGCCACGCGGCAGCCGTTCTGCTCTGCGGACGTGGCCTACGGCCTGGGCTCATCGACTGCTGTCGCCTCCGGCTTTTCCGGCAAGGGCATCGCCCTGATGGGAGACTATGCCCTGGCTCACTCCGGCCTGGCGGGATTGATCAATGCCGTCTGGCAGAAGCGCGANNGAACGATGTGGCGGCCATGACCGGCTTTCAGGAGGCACCAGATCTATCAGGCATTTTAGAGGCGCTGCTGCCCACCCGCTTTCTGGATCTGCCCGCTCCTGAAGAAGAGGTAGAGGCGGCTCTACGGGAGGAGCTGGCCCGCCGGGGCTCTTCCGCTCTGGTAGCCAAGGGCAAGTGCGTGATGAGGAAGGACAACAGAGAATAAAAGAAATTATTTATCCCCATAAGTACCAGACAGTACCTCATGCCCATCCTGCGTGAAGACAGGGACCTCAAAGAGGCTCTGACCAGCTGCAAGAACATCTGCGTGGTCGGCATATCTCCCGATCCCTATAAGCCCAGCTACTTCGTCTCCGATGTGCTGCAAAGCCGCGGCTTCAAGCTCTTTCTGGTCAATCCCAACTATGCCGGGCGGACCATCCTGGGGGAGAAGGTCTATGCCTCGCTTGATGATGTGCCTGAGGAGATAGACATCATAGATGTATTCCGCCGTCCTTCCGCTGTTGCCGCTCTGGCCGAAGAGGCGGTAAGGAAAGGCTTCAAAGTATTCTGGATGCAGCCGGGCACAGAGAGCCCGGAGACCATAGTCAAGCTGGACCGGGAGGGCTACCAGGTGGTGGCGGGAAGGTGCGCCAAGATCGAATCTGGAAGGCTGCTCTGAGCATAGAACGATGCAAAAGCCGGCCGTCTCAGTCCAGTCTACTGCTGCAGCTCCTGTAAAATGAACAGGATCTGCATATCCTTCTCTGGCTGTGTCCTCTTTCAGGAGAACCGCTTTCCAGGGCGTATCTCATCTCCTCCAGAGTGCTCAATAGATCAGAGCGCAGATGGGGATCGAATTTTATCTTATGTTGAACCTTGTCGGCATAAACCAAGATCCCATAGGGCACAGCCACATTGTAATTCTCTTCTACCAGAAGGCAGTAGGCAGCAAGCTGCATTATGTGGCCTCGATGAGGCTGTATTGCCCTGCCGCTTTTGATCTCTACCGGGATCAAGCGGCCTTCCCTATCCCGGACGATATAGTCGGGCTTTCCGGATAGAGCTAAAGACCGGGAATAGAGAACATGGGCGGGATGATCCAGGTCGGAGTAGATCACCTCCCCTCGAGGGATGCCGTTTTTCTGGCGCAGGGATCGGACTCTGGATGAGGCCATCCGGGAGAGATAAAAAGAGGTGAGGGCGAGAGCCAGGAGCAGAAGGACGGGCAAGATAACATTTATGAGCTGGTCCATAATATCCATCCCAAAAGAATTAGCGCGGCAAATGCGAGCAACAAGCCCGCCATGCGGAGCAGGCTTGCTGTTCTCTCCCGGCGCGCCGCAAGTCGCAGACAGCCTCCGGCCCGCTCGTGCTCCGCTACACCCCGCTCCAGGCCTGGTGAATCCATGGGCACTCCCGATCTTTTAAGGTGCCAGGAGACCGGGCAGTAGACATATTGAGAGATCTCGGAAGCGGTTATGATATTGCGGCCGGATCTGGGCTTGAGCATATGCTATTCTAGCTGGGCCGAGAGCAGATAAAGGTATTTCAAATATTGATTAAGCTACCACTTTGGCGCTCTCGATCTTCACCTCTTTCACCGGCCGGTCCATGGGCCCCGTCCTCACCTTGCCCATGGCATCCACAACCTCCATGCCCTCGACAACTTTGCCGAAGGCAGGATGGGCCTTGTCCAGAAAGTTGTTGTCCACCAGGTTGATGA
>DAWB01000036.1:11220-11584 GCA_002505805.1 Methanosaeta sp. UBA80
CTGGATCATGAAGCCGTCTATGATCCGATGGAAGATGGTGCCATCGTAAAATCCCTTCTCCACCAGCTTCTGGAAGTTGCCTGCGGTAATGGGCATATCCGGGTAAAGCTCTAGGGTGATCTCTCCCATATTGGTCTTGAGCTGTACCTTGACTGCACTGCTATTGGAATCCTCTGTCATTTCCATCAATCCTTTTTCTTATTGGCCTCTATTGGCTGTTTTTATTCCTGTGATGCAGTAAAAATGATAGATGATAAATCAAGAGACCATCTTTGCCTCGATGATCTTGACCTCGTTAATAGGTCGGTCGCTCTGGTCAGTGGCAACCCTGCCTATGGCATCCACCACATCCATTCCCTCGATC
>DAWB01000224.1 GCA_002505805.1 Methanosaeta sp. UBA80
CCCTATCCTGGCCCAGGCCTGTCTGTGAGAATCCTGGGCGAGGCGACCCGCGAGAAGCTGGAGATTGTGCGCAAGGCCAATGCCATAGTGGAGGAAGAGGTTGCCCAGTACTCCCCCTGGCAGGCCTTTGCTGCGCTTTTAGGCAAGGCCACGGGAGTGAAAGGCGATGTCCGGGTCTATGGCTGGGTGATTGCCGTCCGGGCCGTTACCTCAAGAGACGCCATGACTGCAGATGTGATGGAGCTGCCCTGGGAGACTCTGCGCCGCATATCCAGCCGCATCACCGGGGAGATGCCCACTGTGGCCAGGGTGGTCTATGATCTAACGCCAAAGCCGCCGGGGACGATTGAGTTCGAGTGATATTTTAAATTAAATTTAAATCTTAATTCTTAATCCAATTTTTTAAATCTAATTTTAAGATGCATATGTTGCAAAAGTCATATCAGCCTCATGAGCGGATAGTCCTTCTCCCGATCGTACTGCAGCCTGGCAGTGACTGTCTCGCCCTGGTAGTCGATCACCACCTGGGCTTCGATCATCCTGCCCTCCAGCTCGCCGTAGCCGAATACATTGGCAGCGAGCATATCCCTGTCGATCTTGACCTCGACCTCCTGGACATAGGGCTGGAGGGATATGCTCTCCTGCATGGCCTTCTCCAAGCTTGCTGCCGTCCTGGAACTGACTGGCGCTCCCACGAACTGATGGTACAGCGCTCCCAGTTTTATCCCCGCCTCAAAGGCGGCTATCTCTCTTTTCGTAGGCGTTTGATCACCACCGGGCTGATCATATAAAGCAGGATGAGTGCGGCTAAAAGCAGAGCAGCATATAAAATATCACCGGCATCATGATGCCATAATACGACCGCCGCCACCAGAATGTAGACGCCACTGAAAATGATCATCAGACGCAGATCCCTGATCTTGGGGTAGGGAATGCTGCTGGTCATGAGCAGGGCCAGAAAGAGCATGAGAAGGATCGTCAGCATGGGCATATCCAGCAGAACGCTGGCGGATAGAGCAATTCCTGCCGCGGGGATGGGAAGGCCCTCAAAGTGCTGATCGCCTTTTTCCGAGACCACATTGAACCGGGCCAGGCGCAGTGCTCCGCATAGAAGAAAAAGCATGGCAGCAGGCCAGACGCTGGGCGGCAGATGAAAGGCGGAGATGGCTAAAAACGGCGGAGCCAGGCCGAAGGAGACCAGATCAGCCAGGGAGTCCAGATTGGCTCCCAGGGGGCTGCCCCCCACCTTCCGGGCCACCAGGCCGTCCAGGCCGTCGGCCATGGCCGCCAGAAGTATGAAGACCAGGGCATATTGGAAGGATGAGCCAGAGGCAGCTCTGCTTGCAAAGAGGATGGCAAAGAATCCGAAGACCAGATTCAAAAGGGTGAAGATGTCCGGCGGCCTTATGACCCGGAAGACATTCATGAACTCCTCACAGCTATGACCGTCTCCCCGGCCCGGACCTTGTCGCCTCTGTCCACTTTCAGGCGGTAGCCCTCCGGAATGCTGACCTCCACTCTGGAGCCGAAACGGATCATTCCTATCCTCTCCCCTCTGGCCACCCGGTCGCCGGGCTCTACATAGCATACTATCTTTCGCACCAGTGTGCCGGTTATCTGGCGCAGCTGTATTTCTCCATCATCCGTCTCCAGATGCATCCGGCTCTGCTGGTTGCTGGCTGCCCGGTTCATGAATGCCGGCAGGTGAGTGCCCTTCTGGTACTCGATATCCTGCACCAGGCCGTCCAGAGGTGCTCGGTTGACATGGACATTGGAGGGGCTCATGAATACCGCCACTCTTTCCGGCGTGGCCAAAACGACCTTTCCGTCCGCCGGCGAGAGCATGCCCTCCCCCAGAGGAATGCGATCCGGGTCCCGGTGAAAGAAGAGCATAAAGGCAAAGCTGGCCATGGCTACCGCAGACATATACCAGTTTCCTGCCGCAGCCAGGAAGGCTGTGAGAAGCATGGGAACCGATACCCATGGCGTGGAACCCTTGGCCAGTTTCATGCCGCATCTCCTCTTCTCGGCTTTATCTCTGCTGCAAGCTCATCTATGATTGATAAAAGCTCCGGCAAGAGAAGAAAGACCAGATAGGACACGGCCAAAAGAGCAGCAGCCGAGCCGATCTTGGCTATGAGATTATGGGCTATATCAAAGCTGTTCTCTCCAAACCAGCTCCATCCATAGGCCATGAGCACGAATCCA
Organism: Methanosaeta sp. UBA80; assembly: GCA_002505805.1. GTDB lineage: Archaea > Halobacteriota > Methanosarcinia > Methanotrichales > Methanotrichaceae > Methanothrix. Next base: position 2,209 of record DAWB01000224.1, read on the forward strand.
TTTCTGATGATGTTCAGGCCATAGATGGAAAGTGTCGATGCCGCCAGGGCAGCCAGCTTGCGCCGCGGCGGTGCCTGCACCGATAGAATCAGGCCGGCAAAAAGGGCTATGCTCTCAATGGCGGTGCAGGCCAGGATGATCTGCACCGATCTGCCGTTGAGGCTCATCACATTCCCGCTCTCCAATACAACCGGGATGGAGAGGGATTGCAGGATGCTGGCGGTGGTAGAGGTGGTAAATGCGATAAGGCCCGTCTGTAGAGGGGCAATCAGGGCAAAGGGAAAATAGATCAATCCGCAGACTGCGGCGGCATAGCCGGCCCAGTAGCATGGCCGGCAGGAGAGGCCCTTTTCTTTAACCATCCAGGCCATGTAAAGGCAGAGAAAGCTGATAATGAAGAAGAGAGCCACATTGACATAATCTTCTATATCCAGATAATGGCCGATCTTGCCCAGCCAGAATAGGGAGAAGAGCCCCCATCCTAGAGTGGCGGCACGGCTGCTTCTGGCCAGAGCCGATGCTAAAAGCAGGCCCAGACAGATCCAGAGAAGAGAGGCCAGAATCCAGTCCGCATTCATCAGGCTTTAGAAGCACCACAGGTTTATTTAGCATTATCTGCCAAACACTGCCGTGAGTTGTGGATTCATGTGGGGGTTTATGTTACCTGGTGGGCTCTTTATGAGTCGAGTCTCAAGTCTTGCTTATGCTGCACTCTTGATCATTGCTTCATCTTCTCTGGCGGGAGCAGAGGAGAGTGCAGCCGGCGCTGAAGATAAGATAGATCCGGTGCTGGCGGAGATGATGGGGCAGGGAGAAGGAAAGGAGATTGCCGTCATAGTCATGCTCAGTCCCGGTGCGAATAATGATTTTGCCGGACTGGCAGCGCAAGCGAGCCTATCAGTCAAATATCGCTACGGCCTCATACCCGGCCTGGCGGGGCAGGCCACAGGTCAGGCTATCTCCGATCTGGCCCGGGATGATCGGGTAGCCGGAATCTACTTTGACCACAGCACCAGTCTCCAGCAATCCGGGCGGGCAGAGCAAGCCGAAGCGGATGAGAATGCAACGGCTGAGGGAGCGGCCTCCACCGGGCCGGAGAACTTCTCCTTGCCGGATGGGGCCTTTGCTTCCGATTCCCCAGAGGAGTATATCTCTCCCGCCCGGCTCATAGGGGCGGACCGGCTCTGGGAGAAGGGCATAGACGGGCGGGGAGTCAAGGTGGCGGTGATCGACTCGGGAATAGACAAGAACCATCCCGATCTGGTGGGCAAGGTGGTGGCAGAGAAGAACTTCCTCTCCGATGAGATCACCGCTGACGATCTTCTGGGTCACGGGACCATGGTGGCGGGAATCATAGCCGGGACCGGGGCGGCCTCTGGGGGCCTCTATAAGGGAATCGCCCCCGGGGCGGATCTGATCAGCGTCAAGGTCATCGACGGCCAGGGAGATGGAAAAGTATCGGATATCATTGCCGGGATCGAATGGGCCATCTACAGCGGGGCGGATGTGCTCAGCCTGAGCCTGGGAGGGATCAACCTGGGGGAGACCAATCCGCCCATCACCATGGCCGCGGACAATGCTGCTGCGGCAGGGGTGGTGGTATGCGTGGCAGCGGGAAACAGAAACAATAGCGATACCCGGGGCACAGCAGCGAAATCCCTGGCAGGTCCGTCTTCATCCTCTCCTTCCGGCAATTCAAGAGATGAAGAGATCGGCTATATGGAAAGCCTGGCCAGGCAGATGGGGGGAAGAGGAGCGGAGGTTGAGGGTGGCGACGGCCCGGTCAGGGCACAGCAGCTGGCAGGATCCGATCAGCAGGATGTTCTTCTTCTCCTGGTTCCGGTTGTGGTGGCTTTACCTCCCGGCCTGATCGACTCTCCCGGCGACGGGGTGAGGGTCATTACCGTGGGAGCGGCGGACAGCAAGGGAAGGATGGCCGGCTTTTCCGGATCCGGTCCCACCAGGGACGACAGGATCAAGCCGGATGTGGTGGCACCTGGTGTGGATGTGATCTCCACGGTTCCCTCCGGGCTGAAGCGACCGGTCTATGTGGACGACTATTATGCCCGGGAGTCTGGAACCAGCCTCTCCACTCCGGTGGTGGCGGGCCTGGCCGCCCTTCTCCTCCAGGCGGAGGACAACCTGACCTCCGCCGGGGTCAAGGCGGCCATGACCAGGGGGGCAGAGAAGCTGGAGAACTCTCAGGGCGAGGCCTACGAGGAGTACTACCAGGGAGCGGGAATGATTAATGCTCTGGCCTCCCATGAGCTGCTGGAAAACACCAGCAGCATCTGCGGCACTGTTCCCGACCTCTGGAGGGCGGGGAGATGGGCTTACTTGCCGGCGGGAAAGGGGGTTTATGTGGGGCTTGACGCCGGTGCAGACCGGCCCCAGAAGAAGATATATGCCCTGGCTCCGGGAGACGAGGACTGGAATCTGCGCTTTGTCTTCTTCAGCAACAGCAGCCTGGATGGAGTAAATACCGAGGCTGTCGGCGATGTATCGGAATGGGTGAGCCTTCAGGCCCTTCCAGAGAGGATTGCAGCCAATGATCAGAAGGTCTTCTCCGCCTCCCTGACCGTGCCGGAGGACGCACTGCCGGGACTATACAACGGCAGCATCAGTATCTCCTCCGGAAGGGAGACCCTGATGGAGATTCCCGTCAGTGTCGATGTGGCGGCACCTCTGCATCTGTACAGCGGCACAGCCAATATCAGCGGGGCGGTAGTGGGCAACGGCTGGGACTATTATTATCTGGAGACGGAAGCGGGCAGCGCAGAGTTCCAAGCCAAATTGAACTGGCAGGGAGAGGCCAATCTGGATTTGTTCCTGCTCTCGCCCACCAGCGAGTATTATGTCGGCGCTCCCTCTAATGGCTCCAGCCTATCTGACATCTCCAGCCACTCTGACGCCTCCAAATCTTCTAACCTCACTGACATCTCCAACGCCTCCATGCACTCAGATGTCTCTAACGCCTCCCGCCTCTCAGATGCCTCTAATGCTTCTAACACCTCAAACGTCTCTGACGGCAGCTATGGATCCTCAGGGCGTGAGGAGATCGGCCGCATCAAGAGCCCACCCTCGGGAAGGTGGCTGATCGCAGTGCACAGCGAGAATGCCACAGAAGAAGTGGGCTACCGGCTGGAGCTGGAGCATTTCAAGCTGGCGGCTGAGCCGCAGCGCTGGAACCTGGACTCTGTGCCCGGCTCCAGGGTTCAGGCTCAGTTCTCCCTCCTCAATGTCGGAAAGGCACTGGAAAACATCAGCTACAGCGGGGTGATCGACAGCAGCACCTCGGAGGAGAAGGAAGGAACCGTGCAGCATAAGAAGACCTGGGAGTGGGCGGTCAATGCCAGCAACAGCACCAATAAGCTGTCCGCCACCCTCTTCAGCGATGATAAGACCAACTCCAGCGAGCTGGCTCTGGTCTTGGAGAATCCCCAGGGGGATCCCTATGATGCTCTATTGGGGACGGGTGATCTGGGGCCCCTGGAGGCGAGCAGCCCGGAGAGCGGCACCTGGAAGGTCAAGGTCTACGGAAATGATGTCCGGGATGAAGAGGGTCAAGGATTCCGCGTTCTGCTCAAGAGCTACGGCCAGAATCCCTGGAGCTGGATTGAGACTCGTGGTCCGGCGCGGCTGGAGAGCAATGAGAGCGCCGTCCTCTATGCCAATCTCAGCATCCCCGATACTGCGGCCCAGGCCCGGCGGGACGGCTATATCAAGATCAGCTCGGAGAATCGCAGATTTGAGATCCCGGTCAGCGTCACCGTATCCGGCGCCAGCCTGGAGGGACTTGACCGGGAAGATGTCACAGACAGCGACGGGGATGGGCTCTATGACCGACTCAACCTGGGCTTCGGGATCAATATTTCCGGTGATGCGTC
>DAWB01000099.1:0-229 GCA_002505805.1 Methanosaeta sp. UBA80
GTGCTTCATCATTTCATGAAAAACCGGCGGAGCCTAATCTATTGGCTTAAAGCCCGATCGAGCAATATATTACTTTGCTTATCTTTGTCAATAGTTGATTTCTTTGCTTGTACGTGTTTAGCTCCTCTGAATAGATCGATAGATGCTGATTTCAGTCAACAATGAGATGATGAAATGAATCTATGCTAAATCTAAAAACGATATCAATGGACCAAGTTAATTCAATTTT
>DAWB01000099.1:268-10304 GCA_002505805.1 Methanosaeta sp. UBA80
TATTGATTCGATGGAGCTAAACACGTACCTTTGCTTTATCATGTTCAACATGAGTTTTATTAGAGAGCCGTTTGTTATGGAGCCTTTTTTCGATATACGCAAAGAACTTGAGCCCTTTTTTAGTGATTACATATCTTCTGTATTGCACTCCTGGAACTGCCTCATTTTTTACTATATCATGGACTTGAAGTTGCGGACAGAGCTTAAAGAAGATAAATGAGGTGATGTCGCTGATGCCATATTGGTTTGTCACCCCATTAATTAGCGTGTCTTGGAAAGACCTAGCCAATTGCAGCAAAGACACTTTATCTGGGAGCTCAGATTCTTTTTCAGACTGCTTTAAAGATTTGATATCTATCATTTTAAATGAAAGAAGATCGAAAAGCTCTTGGAACTCCTTTTCCGAGATTGATTCGCCTGATCCAGTTCCTTTGACTTCATTAGCCTGTGCTGCAAGCTTACCTCTTAAATCATTGTTCTCAGCATTGAGGCGTGACAATTCATCCGCTAATGCCTTTGTATCAGGGACCTCAGATGCACGTACCCATCCCTTCAGTTTATACTCTTGAGCCAATTGAGGAATCGTTTCTAAAACTGCTAGCTTCACGTCTTTTTGGTCAGAAAAGAAACATGACATCTTGCATAACACCTTATCCCTAAAGTCTTTGAGCTTGTCGGGATTGTCTTTCTCGATAATGTCATCGCCGAATTGTATACGTCTTTTTTCCAATGCATCCTCGTTTATTACGACGGCAAAATATGGCTTTTCGGAACTAACGGCAAAATCATACTCGATCTCCGTATAGCTTAAACCGGAGGTTGGCTCAATAGAGCCGTAACGTCCTCCTAGAATGATCATATAGATGTCCGAGTCGCTGATCCATCGTTGAATCACTTCCCATTGGCTCTTGTTTCCTGCAGTGAACAATTCCATGCCCGCTGGTATATTGCCTGACTTGAGGATTGCCTCAACCGCGGCTTGTCTCTCCTGAATTAAATCCTTATACGTTGAGGAAATGAAAACTTGCAGTTTTGAATTCATAATTTCTCCTTAGCCAAAATATCGCCGGATTAGCATATAGACAAAAATCAAGACTCGCTCTCTTAGACTGTCTTAATGCGTTTTTCCTCATTTTCTCTCCCTAGGTATGCTAGAATTAAATACATTACGACGTGAGATACAGAGTATCTTATCGAAATATAGAAAATGTCCACCATTTTTGCATCTCATTGACTTTCAAGAATAATCGGGGTGAATGGGAATGCCCGTCTCTCCCAGAAGCATGTAGGACCAGCGCGGCCTTCCTTGCCACATATCACCTTTAGCACCGGCCGTTATAAAGGATCGAGCCGCGCACGGCGATAGTGTCCTTCTTCTTAGATCTTCTCCGGATTGTCCAATTTCCCGGTCTTATTCATTAGCTCGCCGGTGCGGGCGTGGGGACGGCGGGAGATGCATTCGCCTGCCTTCTCCTACTATCTGGCCTCATCCACCTGACTAGCCGCGGCGGGTATAGATTTTTCTGTCAGGGAGGAATTCCGTGAGACATTGTCTCTGGTCAATGCCAGAGCCTAACTGAATCGAGACGAAATAGAAGGCGGCTTTAAGCCCCAAAAATTTTTATTATTAAAATTATGGCTCGTTCTGCTGGAGCGACTTCTGATATGCTTTCCAGCCGGGACACCATCCGGTATGCCAGCGCCAGATCCGATCCACCAGGGAACCGGGATGCTTTTCAGAGTATTTTCGCAGAGGGCAGGACTCACACATAGGCTTTTTCTCGGACATAATAATACACTGATGACATCTGAACTGCCGCAAGGATTTATGGTTATCGATGGCGGCATCTGAGCCGGGCCTACCAGGTGGTTGTTCTAAATAGTTTGGAGAGGAAAAAGAAGAGCCGGATGGAAAGGCATTTCCAGATAAAGAGATTAAAGGTGGTCATATGACACAGGCAAAGAACGGCGACACGGTAAAGGTGCATTACACCGGCAGGATTGACACAGGTGTTATTTTTGATACCTCAGAGGGGGCCGATCCGCTGCAGTTCAAGATCGGAGAGGGCACTCTGATCCAGGGCTTTGAGGAGGCGGTGGTGGGAATGTCTCCTGGCGAGTCCAAGACGGTGAGGATACCTCCGGAGAAGGGTTATGGACTGTACCGGGAGGACAAGGTCTTCACCATGGACCGAAAGGACCTGCCTGAGGATATAGTTCCCGCCGAGGGCATGACCCTGGAGGTCTGCGCCTCCAATGGTATCAATGTCCCGGTCCAGATCACAGATATTGACGGAGATACGATAACTCTGGATGCCAACCATCCTCTCTGCGAGCAGACATTGACCTTTGATATAAAGTTCCTGGAGATAGTGGAGAGCGGCAAACTTTAAGGGCAGAATGAAGCCCAGGCTCTGCCCTTAGGGATGGAGCCGCTCACTTTTTGCCGGATCTCATCTTGGACCTTCCCCATAACCGACTTGGTCAGATGCGCCCATCGCGCCCATCCCCCAGCGGGATCATTGTTGTCCATCTGGAATCCGGGGGCCGCTATCCCCATGGCAGAGGCGGGCCAGGTCATTTTCTGGCCACGGCCTTTCATCGCTAAGAAGATCTAGCAGGAATGAGACACGACCTGACTGATGGGCAAATATGATCACCGGGTGCATGCCGGAAATGCCGGAGATGTCTGGAAGCATTTCCTGCTCATGGAGGCGGCAGACTGGCTTCTTAAGGGCTCCAACCGGCTGATTTATGCAGAAAGCCATGCCGGGCGCCCCCATTATCTCCTCAAAGCCCCGGGGGAGTGGGAAGAGGGAATAGGCCGGATCTGGCATCTTCTCCCTTCTCTGCAATCATTTGTATATTTCCGCATATTATCCGAGCTGAATCCACATCAACCCCAGTCATCCGAAGAGCGGCTTTATCCCGGCTCCGTCCGCCAGATCCATGAGCTGGCATGGAGAAGGGGGGCAGAGCTGCAGGCGGAGATCTGGGACAACCACCCCGATGTGGCCGCCTCCTGGCAGAATTTTCTTTCCCCAGAATCCCTCCCCCCCATCCGGCTGCGGCCTGGGCCTCGGATCAGCTTTCATTTTTCAGACGGCTTTTCCGGCCTGCTCTCCATTCTCAGGCCATCATCGGATTCCTCTCCCCGCCTGCTCTTTATTGATCCTCCTCATGTCGAGGCCCAGGATGTCCATATGGCTGAGAGGCTGCTGCAGAATGCCAGGGACGCTGGATGGACCGTCCTCTGGTGGTACATGACCGATGAGATGACTGCACCGGCGGCATTGGATGCTCTGGAGCTTGACTTCGCCCAGGCGGGCCTATATGGTGGAAGATGGAAGGGGGCGGGGGTGGCTGTGGCCGGCTCGAAAAGCAGCCAACACTCCGGCCTCTTCCATCACCTGCAGCAGAGAAGCGAAGAGCTAATCAGAATGCTTAAATGGCATTGATTTTGAAGTGGTAATAGATTGGCAACCGAACTGCAGCTTCTCAATTCCATCGTGATAGTAATCTCACTCTCGGTGGTGGTCCTATTCATCTTCCATCGCCTGAGGGCACCTACCATTGTGGGATTCCTGCTCACCGGGATCCTGGCCGGGCCTCAGGGCCTGGGCCTGATCAATGCATCAGAGCAGGTTTCCACCCTGGCGGATATCGGTGTCATTCTTCTCCTCTTTACTGTGGGAATTGAGGTCTCTCTAAGGGATATCATCAAGCTCAAGAAATACGTTCTTGTGGGCGGATCGCTTCAGGTCGCTCTGACTTCCCTGGCCGTCTTCCTGGTCATGCTGAGCCTGGATCTGCCCACGGGGACGGCAGTTTTACTGGGGCTCCTGGTCTCTCTGAGCAGCACTGCCATAGTACTGCGCATAATTCAGAAAAGGGAGGAGTTTGACAGCCTGCAAGGCAGGACCACCCTGGGAATTCTCATCTTTCAGGACATGGCCGTGGTTCCCATGATGCTCTTGATACCGCTTCTCCCAGGCAGCCGCCTTGCCCTCGGCAGCTCCCCTCTGGCCGTAGCGGCCAAGGGCCTGGTCATGGTAACCCTGATCATAATCAGCGCCAAATGGCTGGTTCCGAGAGTTCTCTACAGCATAGCCAAGACCCGCGATCGAGAGCTGTTTTTGCTCAGCATAGTGGCCATCTGTCTGGCCGTGGCCTGGATCACATCCCTGGCCGGCCTCTCACTGGGTTTAGGAGCTTTTCTGGCGGGATTGATCATATCCGAGTCTCCCTACAGCCATCAGGCCTTCGGCAATATCGTTCCCCTGAGGGATGTCTTCACCAGCTTCTTTTTCATATCCATTGGAATGCTGCTTGATGTCGCCGTTCTGATCAACAATCCCGCTTTCATCATCTTTCTGGCCCTGGGGGCGATGGCCCTCAAAGCGGCCCTGGCCGGCCTGGCCATATCCCTGATGGGCCTTCCCTTCCGGATCATCATCCTGGTATCCCTGGCTTTGAGCCAGATCGGGGAGTTCTCCTTTGTCCTGTCCAGGGTGGGATTTGAGAGCGGCCTGATATCTCAGGAATATTATCAAATCTTTTTGGATGTTACAGTCATAACCCTGGCCGCCACCTCCCTGATAATGGCTGTCTCGCCCAGGGTTGCCGACGGCATGCTCCGCCTTCCCCTGCCCTCCCGGCTTAAAGCCAGGCCCTATCCCTCTGTTTCCAGAGAGCTGGCCGCCCTAGAGGACCATCTGATCATCATCGGCTATGGAGTCAACGGCAGGAATGTGGCCCGATCGGCCAAAATCGAGAGCATACCTTACCTGATCATAGAGATGGACCCGGAGATTGTGGCGGAAGAGGGGGAGAGAGGCGAGCCCATCTATTTCGGAGATGCCACCTCTGAGGCGATTTTAAACCATTTAGGAATAGCCAAGGCCAGGGTGGTAGTCATAGCCATCTCCGATCCTTCCGCCACCCGCAGAATAACCGAGCTGGCCCGCAGGCTCAACCCGGATATCTTTATCATTGCCCGCACCCGCTACGTCCAGGAGATGAAACCCCTGCATGATCTGGGGGCCAATGAGGTGATACCGGAGGAGTATGAGACATCCATTGAGATATTCTCCCGGGTCTTAAGCCGCTATGAGGTATCCAGAGACAAGATCGAGAGCTTCATAGACCAGATAAGATCAGATGGCTACGAGATGTTCAGGAGCTACTCTCGAGAGCCTTACTGCAGCGCTAATCTCAGCCTTATGACCGAGGATATAAGCACTCTCAGGGTATGCCAGGGCTCTCCGGCAGCAGAGAGGACTCTCGGTGAGCTGGAGTTGGAGGGGCTGGATATAAAGCCGCTGGCGGTGCATAGGGGCATGGATACATTGAGCAATCCGCAAAGAGACCTGGTGCTCTTACCCGATGACGTGGTCATACTTATGGGGCCGGAAGACAATATCCATAAGATCGCAGATCTCTTCAGCTCCGAGCGTTAATGATGGCGGTCAAGAGAGATTGGGCGGGGGATCATGTTTTCTATAAATTTTCGGCCCTGTGGCGGAGCATACCGTCTCTCTGTCCGGGGACTGCTGGGCAACCTGGCCCCGGGCCTTGTTCAGGCCGCCCCTGCCGGACCGGGAGAGCGGGCATCGTCTACCCGCGCCGGATCGCCGGGGGTCGCCGACGCAGATGAAATCAACGAATCAAGCTTTTAATATCAATAGCCCAGAGTGATAACCATGTGTGAGGTCTTTCAGCACCGCACCGAAGCCAAGGACACTCCTTATGATCTTGATGAAACTGGGGAAGAGAGGGAAATCACCAAAGGGCTTATGCGACTCTCGCAGCAGGCGCTATCCAGATATGTGGCATCCGAGCCAGACATCTATTAGGAGAGGGCTTCTCTAGCCGGGGACGACTGATCTGCAGCCCCGCCTTCCGCCCGCCAGGCCTCACCGGGGGCCAGAGACTACCGAGCAACCTGGCCTTGGGCCATGTCCAGGCAGCCCCTGCCGGACCGGGAGTGGGTCATCGTCTACCCGCGCCGGATCGTAGGGGGGCTCATCGCCGGCGATGCCATCACAGACAACGACATGGGGCTGGCGGATCTGGAGCCGCAGCAAAAGGACCGGCTTCAAGAAGCTGCTACCTGATTGCATATGCGGCACAAATTTTTTTGGCAGCCTTCATTCAGGATGCGGAGGCCATGAAGAAGACCATCGAGATCGATATAAACAGCAATGATGTGGGCAGCTTCATCATGTTTTTTGCAGGCTGAGATTCTAGAGAGCTATGTGGAAGCCCTTAAGTCCGTAGATAACTGGTGCAAGCCCATCATCGACTTCATAGCGAGAAAGGAGTTTCCATTGGAGCGTTAGCCGTCATTTACCTATAATTCGACAATAATATCATTCACTTGGTATTTTGGAATTGACATTAGTGAACCAGCGGCGACGCAACCCGCTGCAAGCAGACGGGGCATNNCCCCGATGCAAGCATCGGGGTATTACGATAAAATCAAACGCTAATCCGTTTGCCTTATTTACTATTAAGCCTTTAAGGCCTTTCTGAGGCATTAGATCTTGGCTGAGAATAAGAAGATAAATGGCTCCATAGATTTATGGCTCTGTGGTGATATAAGCAAGAGCCATAATGTTCTTATTTTTAGAGGAGATTTATAATGAAAGTTTTATTTGATACTAATGTATTCATATATCGAGAAGATGACCGTGTAATCTCAGAAAACCTTCAGGAACTCTTAAAGATTCTGAATGCAACAAAAGCAGAGATTATCATACATCCATCCTCAATTAAAGACCTACAAAGAGATTTTAATGAGAGAAGAAAGGATATTATGAGTTCTAAGCTTAAAACGTATCCTCTTTTAGAATCCCCACCAAATCCTGACGAAGATACCCACTATCTGGAGTTAGTTAATATAGGCACCAGGAACAACGATAAAATCGATAATAAAATTCTTTATTCTATATATAAAGATGCGGTTGACTTTCTTATAACTGAAGATCGAGGAATTCATAAGAATGCCAGCAAATTAGGGATGAATGAAAGGATTCTTCTCATTGATGAAGCCGTACAAATTTTTAAGAGTTACATACATAAAGAGGGAGTCATAGCTCCCCCCGCATTGAAAAATGAAGTAGCGTATAATTTAAACTATGAAGATCCTATCTTTGACAGTCTAAAAGAAGAGTATCATCCTGAATTTGGTGACTGGTTCAAGAAAATATCTCGTGAAGGTAGAAAGTGCTGGGTCTATTATAGAAATGATGGAAGCATCGGAGCGATTCTGATTTATAAATTCGAAGATGAAACTATAGATGATGCGAGACCTTCCCTCCCTAAAGCAAAAAGGCTTAAGATAGCTTTAATGAAAGTTACTCATATCGGCTATAAGCTCGGAGAGCTTTTCATCAAAATGGCAGTCGATCTGGCTGTCAAAAATGATATCTATGAAATATATTTAACTCATTTTACTGCACCTGATGACCAGTTAGTAGAATTGATCACAGATTATGGATTTGACAAAGTGGCAGTTAAGCCTAAAGGTGAGAAGCTTGAAGATATATACGTCAAAAAATTGGCTATTGACTTTAAAGCGACGAGATCTTTAGGTCCCCTAGAAATATCTAGACGATTCTATCCAAGTTTTTATGACGGTGAGAGTGTTAAGAAATTTATTGTGCCCATTCGACCTGAGTTTCATGACATGCTATTTACAGATTTTCCAGGCAGGCAACCGAAATTAATGGAATATGCAGGAGAATTTATCGTAGAAGGAAACACAATAAAGAAAGCATATCTATCACACTCACGCATAAAGAAGATCGAATCAGGAGATCTTCTTTTATTTTACAGATCTGAAGATCTACATGCCATTACTTCTATCGGAGTTATAGAAAAGGTATATTCAGGGATAAAAGACTCTGATGAGATCCTTAGGCATGCAGGAAAAAGAACTGTATTTTCAAAAGAAGAAGTAGATATAATGGTGAAAGATCCAGTTTCTATTTTTCTATTTAGGCATCACTTTCACACAAAGAGGCCAATCAAACTTGATGAATTGGTTAATGAAGGAATACTATCCGGCTGGCCTCAGTCTATTAGGGAAATATCCCATGCAAATTATACACAATTAAAGAGGATGAGCGGAATCAATGAACGTTTTACTGTCCATTAAGCCCAGACATGCGGAAGCCATTATTAAAGGTCAAAAGAAGTACGAATTTCGCAGAATTATATTTAAAGATAAACATATAGATATTGTTTATCTATATGCTACCCATCCAATAAAAAAAATAATAGGTGCATTCCATATAGGAAATATTATTAAGGATAAACCAAAAAACCTCTGGCATAGATTTAATGATGGTTCTGGATTGGATGAAGCAGAATTCTTTGAGTATTTCAAGGATGCTGAGATAGGATTTGCCATTGAGATCAGAAATGCAGAAATGTACGAAAAACCTATCGACCTTGAAGATGCGATACCAGGATTTATTCCGCCACAGTCATTCCGATATGTAAAGTATCCGTTGAATTTAAAAGAAGATATTGGAGATCAAAAGAATAAAAGGCTTATTGATTGATAAACCTATCTAATGCCAGCCATCTGACTCCTGAAGCATCATTCAAACGATGGTAGCGCACACTGCCACAAGGTGCGGGGCAATCGAATAAGTAATTTTAGGACTATAAGCTTTAAAGCTGCGAATACAAAGACCACAAACCCGATATACCCCCCCGCCCTAGCTCCACCCCGAAAGGCGAATGAAAATGCTGATAGGAATTGATGTTGGCGGCACCACCACCGACGCCGTGATTGTGGACGGCAATAAAGTGGTCAAGACCGCTTATGTGCCTACTGATCACGATAACCTCTTGAAGTGCCTGCTGGGAGCGCTCGACGAGCTTGTAGCCGGCGTGGACACGGCAAAGGTGGAGCGGGTGGTACTCTCCACCACCCTCATCACCAATATGATCGCCGAGGGCAAGACTGATCCTGTGGCCCTGGTGCTCATACCCGGACCGGGAACCAATCCCAAAGACTACAACCTGGGGCAGAGCATCATCCTGGACGGGGCGGTGGACTTCCGGGGCAAGGAGATCGATCCCCTGCGGGAGAGTCAGATCAAGGAGGCCGCCTCCCAAATCAGGGATAAGGGCTTCTCAAGAGTGGCAGTGGTGGGCAAGTTCTGCCAGAGAAATCACTCCCACGAGCTGAAGGCAGGAGAGATCCTGGCTGCGGCAATGCCGGGTGCCCATATCGAGCTGGGCCATCGGGTATCCGGCCAGCTCAACTTCCCCCGCCGGGCCGCCACCACCATGCTCACCGCTGCCACCAAGGACCGGTACGGGCAGTTTGCGGCAGACATGGCTGCCGCCCTCAAGGAGCGCAAGATCAAGGCCCCCGTCTACATCCTCAAGGCGGACGGCGGCACCCTGCCCCTGGACAAATCCGTGGGCATGCCCGTGGAGACCATCTTCTCCGGGCCGGCAGCCAGCATCATGGGGGTCCTGGCCCTGACCGAAGCTGGCCAGACCAGCGTGGTTGTGGATATCGGCGGCACCACCACCGACCTGGCTTTGATTCTTTCCGGCCAGCCCCTGCTCTCCTCCAAAGGGGCGCGGGTGGACTCGCTTTTGACCCACGTGCGGGCCTTTGCGGTCAAGTCCGTGGCCATAGGTGGAGACAGCGCCGTTGCGGTAAATAATGGCAGCCTGACCGTGGGGCCGCACCGGGACGGTCCCCCCATGTGCCTGGGCGGAGGCTGCCCCACCCCCACCGACGCTCTCCGGGTTTTGGGCCTATCCAGCATCGGGGATGGAGCAAAGGCGGAGCAGGCCATGCAGATCCTGGCCCAGGCCCTGAACTGCAGCGCAGCTGAGGCGGCCCGGAAGACCGTCGATGCTGTGGTGGACAAGATGGTCTCGGAGATAGAAGAGATGTTCCGGGAGTGGGAGTCAGAGCCCGCCTACCGCATCTGGGAGATCATGAGCAAAGAAAAGCTCTCCGCCCAGAATGTGGTCGGCGTGGGGGGAGGCTCTCCTCCCC